>NZ_JBGSXF010000282.1:0-6770 GCF_041751555.1 Persicitalea sp.
GGGTGGCAGTCGGGCAGCAGGTCGGGCGTTTTCTTGACGGCCAGTAGCCCGGCGGCTTTGGCCATCTCGAAGACATCGCCTTTCGGTACGGTGCGCTCACGAATGGCGGCGATGGTTTCGGGCTTGCTTACCTTTACTGTCGCCTGGGCGGTGGCGATGCGCAGCGTGTTGGTTTTGTGGGTAATATCGACCACGAGAGATATTTTAGTTTAGAAATCTGCAGGACAATCAGCGCTGCTTTCTCGCTTCAGCTACCGTCGTAGCCGCTACTTTTCTAAGTTGGGCGGCAAAGGCAGCAGATATATTCTCGGGAACGAACGATAGTTGCAGTGGAGATTGATCGAAAAGAAAGGCGTACCACACGAGCGACCCCAGGTAGCAGCCCGCCTCATTGGCGTGATGCGAGTCGAATCCCATTTTTTTGTCATTGGTCCACCGATAGCCGGCATGTAGCGAGTGACTTTGATCGGGGAGTGCCGGGTATTCGGAATTTTTACTATCAAGCTTTGGGTCTTTCCGATAACCCCATTCGGGGTCAGAACTGTTTTTCCAAAAGGCATCACCGACGGGAATTATCCTTATCCCTAATTTTTGGGCTTTTTCGTGGTAAGCTTTTCTTGATTTCTCCCACATTTCCTTTTCACTTTGCGTGAATTTCTCTTCTCCAATTTGCCCAAAGCCATCGGCATCAGAGCGATAGGCCCAGGTCTGGTGGAGAACTACCTCGGCCTGGGGCTGTATTGCTTTGATGTAGTCAAATAATTTTCTGGCGTAAGGCTCGTAAGTAGCGGGGTCGGTCGAGTGCATCGAATACTGCTGAATGGTTACGATATGCCAGGTACCTTCGGAAAGGAGCATTCGCAACGATTTCCCGTGATAAGGCCTGCCTTTCGGATCCAGGGAATCCGCCTCCGCTGCTTCGGCGTGTTCCCAGTGCCTTTTCAGTGGACTACCACCTAGTTCGGCTCTCCCGATCACCAGACCGCGTTCTTTTTCAGCCGCCAATTGGGGCAAGTAACGGGTAGCATTTTGTGAAAAGCTGTTTCCAATGACGAATAGGCGTAAAGTGTCTTTTTCTGAGGATTGGGCATACCCAGTTCCTGTCGCGAATGACCATAAGAGATAAATCCACAATGTTTTTTTTAGATAAGGGAACATAGAAATGGCTCTTTATTAATGCGTTGAATTTTTACTATTGCTTGTTTTCCTTCCAAACAAAATCCCCTTTCTCGCCAATCAGCTCTTTACCAAAGACTGGTACTTTGGCTTTAATTTCTTCTACTAAAAATTCGATGGCCTCGAAAGTAGCGCGGCGGTGCGGCGAAGACACGAAAACGAACAGACTTATTTCACCCGTGGGCACTACGCCCAGGCTGTGGTAGATGTGCAGGCAATTCAGTTCGAATTTTTCAAAGGCGGCTTCCCTGATTTGGTGAAAGACTTTTTCGGCCATTTCGGGATAAGCTGAATAGTCGATACCAGTGACCACGCCGCCTTCCTTTTCGTCGGCGCGGATTTGGCCTAAGAAAATATTATGTGCACCGATGCCCGTTTTCGACTGGTGCTTGGCGATGGAGCCGGCGATGAACTGCGGGCTGATAGGGCCTTCGACGAATACTTTTTTCAAAATCAATGTCGGAATATGTGAATTAGTGAATGTCGGAATGAAAATATTCACACATCGCCGGGCGCCCCCGTCCGACATTCACTAATTCCAAATTTAAACTACCCTCCGGCGAAAGGTGGCAATAAAGCTACTTCTGCCAAAGGCGGAATGGGAAACGACTCTTCGGCGATTTGCTGGTTGACGGCGATCTGGAATTTGCGGTCGCGGAGCATTGGGTACTTTTTCAAAATATCGCTTTTTAAATCGCCGACAGTAAGCGCATCCAGCGAATGCCAGGTTTCGAGTGGCTGTCCGACGGCTTCGGCAATCATACCAAAATATAAGATGGAAAGGGTCATGGCTTTTTAAAAGAAGAACGGCAATAAATGTACTTCAACCAAATCGCCGGGCTGCACGGAGTTCTGGGACGAAGGTAAGTAAATTAGCGCATTAGCGATGGCAAACGACCGCAGCACGAACGATTCTTGTCCGTAGAGTGGCGTAACGGCTTCGGTGGTGGCGGTGGCTTTCAGGAACTCGTCGCGCTCGCCCTGGAAGGAAAAGGCGTGGGTGATGGGTAGTTTGAGTTTGGCCAAAAAACAGTCGGTACGCCCCGACATCAACCGCAGGGCGGGCAGTACGTACTCGTAGTAACACACCAACGTGGAAGCCGGGTTTCCGGGAAGCGCGAAAACAATGGTGTCGTCGTTACGCCCGAAAAACAGCGGCTTGCCGGGGCGCTGGCGTATCTTATAGAATACCTCCTCCACGCCGATTTCTCGCAAGGCAGTGCCCACAAAATCATAAGCACCTACCGAGATACCCCCGCTGCTTAGCACCATATCGTGCTGTTCAGTGAGTTCACGAAGGGCCTGAATAGTTGCCGCCTCGTTGTCTGCTACGTAGCGAATGCTTACATCATCAATTCCCTCGGACCGCAGGACGGCCGCTAGCATAGCGGAGTTGGATTCGTATATCTGACCAAATTCCAAGGCTACACCGTCGCCAGGTTGCACCAGTTCATCGCCAGTAACCAGAATACCAACGCTGGGTTTTCGGTACACTTTGACGGAATGAATGTTCATCCCAAGCAGAAAACCCACCGAACCGGGGGTGAGGTAGGTACTTTTGGGCATCGCCACATCGCCTTTCTGGATTTGCTGGCCCACGCTGCGCACGTTTTGTCCATCCGGCACGGGGAACTGCTGAATGATCGCGGCATCGGCTGTCCGATCCACTTTTTCCTTCATCACCACTGCTGTGGCTCCGTCGGGAATGGGGGCACCCGTTAGAGTGTGTACTGCTGTGCCGCGTTGCAATGTCTGAAGCGTAGCGTTGCCCGCCCGTGACTCGGCTACAACAGGTAGCAAAGTTCCGGCCCTGGTGATGTCGGCGTGATGAACTGCGTACCCGTCCATTGAGGACTGCCGGAAGGGCGGTAGTGCCAGGGGCGATACCAATTCTTCGGCCAAAACCTGACCAACCGTTTCAGAAAGGTTTTTCTGCTCCGGGTAAAGTACCGGGACGGTGGATTGAATAAGGGATTTTGCTTCCTGTACACTAACCATAGATAGCTGATTGATTTCCTCCCCAATAAAGAAAAAGTCTGGATCATAACGAAAAAAGCGTCCGGTTAAGGACACTTTTTCGGGGACAGTAGTCCCTTTCATCGCTAATAGATATTCTTGAAAAACGCTTCCTGCTTATCACTGATTGACGTAAACACTACCGCTGCTGGCAGTCAACTTGATGGGAATGCCGCCGCCGTTCAGGCTGCCTTGTACACGATCTTTATCCATCCTACCGTCGAAATTTTTCAGGTCGATGGAAACACGATTGCCGCGCAAATCCAGGTCGAGTCCTTTGTTCATTGGCATGTTCACCCGCACGCTACCCGCCGAGGTTGAGAGCGAAACGAAATCGCCCAGACGGTCGAACTCGGCTTCTATGCTGCCCGCGCTGGTGCTGGCTTTCACGCTGGCGGCCAGATTCTTCATCCGAATGGAACCGCCCGAGGTACTGGTTTCCAAATCTCCCTGAATGCCATCGGCCCGTACGCCGCCCCCACTGGTGGTGGCTTTGATTTTACCGTTGAGGTCAGCCAAATTGATACTGCCACCGCTGGTAATCAGCCGAATGTTGCCGACCATACTTTCGGCCTTGATGCTGCCGCCGCTGGTGGCGAGATCCACATTATCGGAGCAGTTGGTAGCCTCGATGCTACCACCCGAAGTACGGCCCTTGATGTTGCCTTTCAAGTCATTGACGTCGATGCTGCCACCGCTGGTGGTGAAGTTTTGCTCGCCGTTCAATCCAGCCAGCCGGATGCTACCGCCGCTGGTGCGTAAGTCGGTGGCGAAGTTGCGGGGCGTATAGACCTTGAAGGAAATAGAGAGGCCCTTCTTCCAGTTCATGCCATTCCGGTCTTTTGGTTCGGCGATGGCTACGACGTTGTTTCCCTCGCGGCGGATAGTGATGTCGTATTCTTTCAGGCGGTCTTCTATCTCATCGTCGCTAACGTCGTCGCCCTTCCAATTGTTGGCTCGTACGTACATTTCTACAGTTACGCCGCTTTTGTTATCACCTTCCACCGAAATGGAACCGCCGGAGGTTTTGACTTTCACGGCTTCGAGGTAGTTCTCGGAGAAGTCCTTGGTGAAGTAGGGCTTTTCGTTGTTGCGCTGGGCATAAGTACTCGTGGCGACGAGCAAGGCGAGAATGGCTGAGTAAATTCGATTGGTTTTCATGATTTGCTTAAAGTTTGTTTTAGGAGTGATGCAGGAAGTGGGAGGAACGTTGCATCTGCTATTTTTTTATTTTGGGATGAACGGATGATAAGAAAATATACAAGGCCTATGCCAGCAAAGAGGGTTACTGATTTTCAGAGGTTTGAGGATAAATTGTTTTGGAAGAATGACCGTTAGCGGACATTTAGTGTTCGATTTCGAACACTAAATGTCAACTGTGGCCAGGCCAATCCGCGCTGATATCTAGTTCAGCAGATAATACACCACGATGCCCGAGAAGTAGCCCAGCAGGGCGTAGGCGGAGATGCGCTTGAAGTACCAGACGAAGTCGATCTTGAGGATACCCATGGCGGCGACGCCCGCCGCAGAGCCAATAATAAGGATGCTGCCCCCCGTGCCAGCGCAGTAGGCCAGCAGGTTCCAGAAGTTGCTATCCGGCGGGAATTCCGTGAGGGGGTACATGCCCATTGTTGCGGCGACCAACGGGACATTGTCCACCAGCGAAGAAAGAATGCCGATGAGCGTGTTGATGATGTAGATATTGCCGAAAGTATCGTCGAGGGTAGTAGCGAGCAGCCGCAGGTGGCCCGAAGTGTCAAGCGCACCCACGGCGAGTAGAATACCCAAGAAGAAAAGGATGCTGGGCGTATCGACGCGGCGCAGGATATTAGCCACTGACAAACCGCGCTTGACTTCAATCTCTTTTGAGCGATGGAGTACTTCAGTAAAAGCCCACAGGACGCCCACAGCCAGCAGTACACCCATATAGGGCGGGTAATGGGTGATGGACTTGAAAACCGGCACCGAAAGCAGTCCCAGTCCACCCAACACAAACATGGCATTTTGTTCGAAGGGCGTAGTGCCTCCCTGCCCGTGACCCGATTCCAAAGATTGTTCGGGCGGTTGCACTTTGCCTTTCAGGAAAAAGGATGCGGCTATTAGTGGCACCAGGAGACTTACAAAAGAAGGCAGGATAAGTTCTTTCATCACACTAAACGTCGTGACTTGCCCACCGATCCAGAGCATGATGGTAGTTACGTCGCCGATGGGTGAGAAGGCACCACCCGCATTGGCGGCCACAATAACAAACCCGCCCAGCAGCCAGACGTTCTCTTGTCGCCGCACGATGCGCCGGATCAGGGCGCACATGATGATGGTAGTTGTCATATTGTCGAGGCCCGCCGAGAGGAAGAATGACACCCACGAAATAATCCACAGTAGTTTGACGCGGTCAGTGGTCGAAATACGGTCGGTGATGGCTCGGAAACCGTCGTGGGCATCTACCAATTCGACGATGGTCATGGCTCCAAGTAAGAAGAAAAGGATGCCGGAGATTTCACCCAGATGTTCGAAGAGCGATTCGTTCAGGAATTCGTGTGGGTTGTCGGGTAGCGGCGCGTTCTGAAAAGCTGGCATGTACTCGAAACCAACCAAAAGAATTAGCCAACAAAAAACCCCCGTCAGCAGAGCTGAGGCGGCTTTGTCAATTTTTAGAGGGTGTTCCAGCGCAATCAGGGCGTAGCCCAGAATGAAAACGCCAATGAGGAGTAGCGCCATTTATTTCCTCACGACTGAGTTATGTACTGCTCGAGAAACTGAATATGTTGCTTCTGCTCCGACATGATGGACTTCACGACATCGCCGATGCTAATGACGCCGACCACCCGGTCTTTTTCCAATACGGGCAGGTGGCGGATGCGCTTTTGGCCTAGCATCCCCATACATTCCTGGATGGTAGTGTCAGGGTCCACGGTGAAGACTTTTGGCGTCATAACCTCAGAAATGGGGGTACTTTTGGCCTTGCGACCCTGGATAATTCCTTTGCGGGCGTAGTCGCGCTCAGAGAAGATGCCGACGAGTTTTTCACCGTCCAGAACTACCACGGCACCGATGTTCTTTTCAGACAAGAGGTGCAGCGTGTCGATAACGCTGGTGGTAGGGGGTACGCTCCACACCTCGGAAATGGCCTTGTCTTCGAGGATTTTCTTGACAGTGATCATAACGGAATCATTGTTAAGTCAACAGGGTTTAGGAATAGTGCGACGAATATAAGGTGTCGCTATCTTATTTACAAATAATTCCTTGAAAATTATTATTGGTACCCGTCGGTTGTTCTAATAGTTTTTATCTTAGCAGCAAAACATCATTTTATGCTTCCTGTAATACTTCTTTCTATCGTTCTGGTGCTCGCCGGATTTCTATTGTTCAGCGTTCGTTTGCTTTTTATCAAGAACGGCGAATTCAAGGGTACTTGCGCTACTAATAATCCTTTCATGCAACAGGAAGGCGCAACCTGTGGAGTGTGTGGCCGCAAGCCGGGCGAGGCTTGCGGGGAGGAGAAGTGAGCGACCTACCTACCCATAAGTTCTACCAACGCCAATCCTGCCCCAGTACCAATTCCTGTTTCAAGCCCTGCG
>NZ_JBGSXF010000283.1:0-12522 GCF_041751555.1 Persicitalea sp.
ACAACTGAGGGAGAAGTGGCTTGTATAATTTTGAATGTGAGAATGAGTGAATTAGTGAATAAAAAATATTAGAAAACATTCACTCAATCTCTCATTCACTCAATCTCCCATTAAAAATATGAACGCAGAAATAAATAAAGATTTTGTATTCAACTACTTGTCGGGGAAATCGACTGCCTTGCAAAAACAGTTGGTGGACGAGTGGGTGAAAGATGCGTCTAACGAAGAGCTGTTCTACCAGTGGCTGGTAGAATACGAATATAAACATCCACAATATCTGGCCGATGTACACGCAGCCACCGAGTATTTTCACGCACAGGCCGACCGGGCCGACGAGAATTTTGGGCCTGATTTGGCACCGGAAGAGTCTGTACCTGCCCGTTCGCGGTTATGGGCCTGGTTGGTGGCTGCTTCCGTAGCGATTCTGCTGGTAGGAAGCGGGGTCTTATTTAAAGACAACCTGATCTATCAAACGCACCGCTCGGCCTACGGCGAGACCAAAAAGCTGACTCTGAGCGACAGTACGCGGGTCGTTCTTAATGCTAACTCGTCGCTGCGGGTGCCTCGGTTTGGTTTTGGAAGGGAAACGCGGGAGGTACTTTTAAGCGGTGAAGCCAATTTCGATGTGGCCCATCAGCCAGACAATCAGAAGTTTGTCGTCAAAACCGACAAAGAATTTGAAGTAGTTGTGCTGGGCACGGAGTTCACGGTGTACGCGCGGCCTGCCAGGTCGAAGGTAGTTTTGAACAAAGGCAAGGTACAGCTCAACTACCGCGAAGGCCAAGCCCAAAAGCAACTCATGATGAAACCCGGCGATCTGGTGACGCTGGATGACAGCAACCACCTCCAACGGGAAGTAACGGCCCAGCCGGAGAATTACGCCGCCTGGAAAGAGCACCGCTTTGTATTTGACGATACCACCCTGGCTGAATTTGCGGAAATCATGCAGGAAAATTACGGCATTCAGGTACTCGTTGAAGACAAAGACCTGGCCCAGCGCACGCTGGTGGGCTCTTTCCGCGCCGAAAGCCCCGACGAACTGCTCGAAATCGTTTGCCGGATTTTTAATCTGAAAATGGTCAGGACAGGAGAGGTGGTGCGGTTGGTAGAATAAAAACGATCTAAAATCTAATACTTCCTAAACCCTTTAATTCAATGAAAAAAATACTACGTGCCCCGCTATGGGCGGGTATGCTGATGGTGGCCTTGTGGCTGGTCGGACAGCCGATTTTGGCGCAGACCTACGCCAGCGCCAACCAGCTACCGACGAAAGGAAGCAGCAAAGTCCAACCCGCCCGACAAAAACTCCGGGGCGTCCTCAACGATCTGAAAGCTCGCTATCGGGTAGATATTCTTTTTGAAGGAGGATTGGTGGAGAACGTTACCGTTGCCACCAATTTACTGGACTACGAAGCAAGCTTGGAACAAAATCTCGATCGGATACTGCGGGCGGCCAATTTGAACTACAAAAAAGTAAAAAGCGGTACTTACGTAATTCTGGCCAACAGGAAAACGGCCGAAAGTTCGCCTTCGGAGGTGCTTAGTCCAGAACAAATGGCCCGAGTCGAAAGTCTCCCCGAGCCGAATATTTCGCCGCTGGCCAGTTCCGCAAAGGTTGAAATCATTGTGCAGATGGTTCGGGGAAAAGTAACGGAGGAAAACGGTGCCGGATTGCCGGGCGTGAGCGTGCTGCTCAAAGGCACCCAGCGTGGCACGACTTCGGACGCTGCCGGAGATTTTCAGCTGGAAGTACCTGACGCGGCATCGGTGCTGGTATTCAGCTATGTAGGCTACCAGAGCCAAGAGGTAGTTGTAGGTAACAAAACTACCCTCACCGTGTCGCTTTTGCCCGAAAGCAAGGCGTTGCAGGAAGTCGTAGTCACGGCTTTGGGTATTAAAAAGCAAGCCAAGAGCCTGGGCTACGCCACAGCCACCGTGTCGCCGGAGGAAATGACGATCAACCGCACGGCCAATTTCATGAACGCCTTACAGGGCAAGATGGCGGGTGTCAACATCACGCCGCTGGGTTCGGGTCCGGCCGGAACGAGCAAAATTCGTATTCGCGGGCAGTCGTCGTTTGGCGGCAACAACTCGCCGCTGATCGTGGTCAACGGCGTACCGATCGACAACACCAACAACGGCGCGCGCGGCGATGTGAGCGAGCGCGGCAGCAACCGCACCTCCGACGGCGGCGACGGCCTGAGCAGCATCAATCCCGATGACATTGAGAGCATGACCGTGCTGAAAGGCGCGGCGGCCTCAGCCCTTTACGGCTCCCGCGCCAAGGACGGCGTGATCATGATTACCACTAAAACGCGCGGCGCGGGCCAGGGCGTCACACTATCTTACAACACTAACTACACCACCGAAACCCCGCTGGACTACACGGACTACCAATACGAGTACGGTCAGGGTGAAAACGGCGTGCGGCCCACGACGGCCTTCCCGGCCACGGGGCAATGGAGTTTTGGGGAGAAATTTGCGCCCGGCATGACGCAGGTGTTGTTCGACAACGTAACAGTTCCCTACGAACCTATCCGCAACCACGTCACGGACTACTACCGCAAAGGTTCGACTTTTACCAACACTCTGACGCTGGCCTCGGGCGGCGAGAACGGCGGATTCAGCCTGTCGCTGTCCAATCTTGACAACAAAACAATCCTGGAAACGTCGGGCTACAACCGCCGGACGGTTAATTTGGGCTTCACGCAGACGGTCGCCAAGAAATTGGTCGTGACGGGAAACATCAACTATTCCAACGAGTACCGTAAGAATCCGCCGAACATCGCCGAGCAGGATTACAGCCCGGTCGTGATCTATAACCTGGCCAATTCGATGCCGCTGGATTTACTGCGACAATACGCTGAGGACGAGAACGGCAACGAGGTACGTTGGTCGCGCTTCACCAACCGCACTAATCCGTTCTTCTCGCTCAAACGCTTCGACAACATTCGTAACGACCGGGTATTCGGCAACCTGACGGCCCGTTACAACTTCACGGATTGGCTCTTTTTACAGGGCCGCATCGGGCAGGACTACTATTCACGTGAGCAAGATTACAACCTGCCCACGGGTACGCAGCGGCAGCCAGCCGCCCCGGCGGGCTTTGTCAATGGCCAGTACGTACAGGATGCTCGCAACGTGCGCGAACTCAATACCGATTTCCTGCTGGGTATCAACAAAACTTTTGGCGTGTTCGGGCTGAGCGTCAATGCGGGCGGCAACCAGATGTATCGCCGCATCAGTCGCCACGGTGTGTTCATCCAGGATTTTTACACCCGCGACCTCTACACCATCGGCAACGGACGCCAGCGCGAACCCTCCTATGAATTCTCAGAGCGGCGGGTCAATTCGCTCTACGCCTCGGCGGAGGTTTCGTTCCGGGATTACCTGTTCATAAATGGCACGGCCCGCAACGACTGGTTCTCCACGCTTTCGCCCGCCAACCGCAGCATTCTTTACCCGTCCATTACGGCTAGTTTCGTGTTTTCTCAGGCGCTTGCCAGTTCCCTGCCGGATTGGATAAGTTTTGGTAAAATCCGGGCGGGTTACGCCGAGGTGGGCAGCGATACCGACGTGTCGCCCTACGCCAATAACCTGTTTTACGGCATCGACCCGCAGCAGTTCCCCTCGCCCAATGGCGTCGGTCAGCCTCTGGCCAACATCAGCGGCCGCACGGTTCCCAACGCTGACCTGCGGCCCATGCGGGTTTCGGAGAAGGAATTTGGCTTGGAGTTGAAAATGTTCAACAACCGCGTGGGGCTGGACCTAACGTACTACGACAAGCTGTCGTCCGACCAAATCCTCCGCGCCCAGACTTCCGACGCGGGCGGTTACCTGAACCAACTCATCAACGTGGGCCAAAGCCAGAATCGGGGCCTTGAAATGCTGGTGAACCTAGTACCCGTCAAAACCCAGGACTTTAACTGGAACCTGATTTTCAACGCCGCCTACAACAAAACGAAAGTTCTGAACCTGGGCGATGATGTCAGCGACAATTCCATCACCGTCGGTACGGGCGAGTTCACGGGTGAACTGCGGCAGGTCGTGGGCCAGCCGCTGGGCCAACTCTATGGCTTCGGCTACCGCCGCGACGATCAGGGACGCCAGATCTTCGACGCAGGTAATGGTCGCCCGCTGCGCACGGCCACCCAAATCCCTTTCGGCAGCGCCCTGCCATTGTGGGTGGGCGGCATCACCAATGGCTTCGAGTACAAAGGAATCAACGCCTCGTTTTTGATTGATTTCAAACTGGGCCACAAAATGATTTCAGGCACCAACTTCAACGCCTGGCGGCACGGCCACCACAAAGGTACTTTGCCGGGCCGCGAGGATGGTTTTGTGATCGGCGAAGGCGTGAACCCCAACGGCGAAGTCAACCAAACCAAATCGGGCGTGCAGGCCTACTACGAAACGGTGCGCTCGCAGAACATCGCCGAGCAGTTCGTTTACAACGCGGGCCTCTGGCAGTTACGACAAATCACGGTAGGCTACGATTTCACAAGGTTCCTGACCTCGGTTCGCTTCATCAAGGGACTACGCGTTAACGCCGTAGCCAACAACGTGGCCGTCCTGAAAAAGTGGGTTCCCAACATCCATCCCGAGCAATTCGGCTTCCCCTCCGACAACCTCGTAGGTCTGGAAGCAACGGGCCTGCCCGTGACGCGAAGCGTGGGCTTTAATGTAAACATCAAATTTTGAATTAGTGATTGAGAGAATGAGAGAATAAAAACATTCTCTCATTCTCTCAATCACTCAATCTCCATTAAAAAATGAAAAAGCTACTCATACTCCTCCTCGTCACGCTCCTCGCCACCTCCTGCGACAAGGGTTTCGACGAACTGAACATCAACCCCAATGCCCTGACCAAAGTCGATCCCGGCTTTCAGTTCAACACGGCGGTGGTGAACAGTGCATTTGCGTACAGCAATTTGCAGTACGAAACCATCATCGTCAAGCAGATGATCAACCCGTTCAGCGGCGTGGGCGCGGCGGGGCAGTACAACCAGGACAACCGGGGCGTAACCGCTGCCAACTGGCAGCGTTACTATCGCGACGTAATCCGCGAACTGGTGGATGTGGGCAACCAAACGAAGGACGTACCTGCCCGCTCCAACCTCTACAACATGACCCGGATCTGGAAAGCATACTCGTTCATGATTCTGACTGACACTTACGGCGATATTCCCTACACCGAAGCAGGCAAGAGCTACCTCGAAGGCATCATCACCCCGGCTTACGACGCGCAGGAGCAGATTTACAACGATATACTGAAAGAACTCGAAACCGCCTCCGCCGCTCTAGACGCCTCCAAAGCCAAGGTCACGACCGACGTGCTGTACGGTGGCGACATCGTCAAGTGGAAGCGTTTTGGAAACTCGCTGTTGATGCGGGCCGGGATGCGACTTTCCAAAGTCAATCCTGCCAAAGCCGCCGAAATCGTGGCCAAAGCCGTGGCGGGCGGCGTGATGCAGTCCAACGACGACATCGCGCTGTTGCGCCACACGGCCAACTTCTCCAATCCGGTCGGTGCCCCACTGAACGGCGGACAAGGCGATTTTTTCTATCTGGCCAAGGATTTTGTGGACTATCTCAAAGAGAATAACGACCCTCGTCTGGCTTCTATCGCCGTACGTTATGTTGGAGCCAAGAGTGCCGTGGATCAGAAGGAACCCAAAGCCAATCGCAGCCCGGCGGTGCAGATCGGAATGCCGCTTGGCTTCGATAATACTACGGTTTCAGCGGCGGTCAAGGCCGATGGCCTGGCAAGCCTATACGACTACAGCCAACTCGACCGCACCCGTCTGGCGGGGTTGCTGAGTCCCACGCTTTTCGTAACCTACGCCCAAACCCAACTCCTTCTGGCCGAGGCCGTGGTGCGCAAATGGACGACGGGCGACGCATCCAAGCTTTTTGCCAACGGCATCCAGGCGCACATGAAGCAACTGGCTTTGTACGGCACTTCGTCGGCCGTGTCCGACGCGGCCATCACGGCCTACCTACAGGCCCATCCGCTGGAAACGGGCCGGGAATTGGAACAAATCAACACCCAATACTGGGTGGCGTCGTTCCTGAACGGGCCGGAAGCCTGGGCCAATTTCCGCCGCAGCGGCTTCCCGAATCTGACGCCCAACCCCTTCCCCGGCACCGACCTGAAAACCGAGCAGTTCATCCGCCGCCTCACCTACACCGACGCCGAACTGAACGTGAATCGCAACAACGTCCAGGCCGCTATATCGAGACAAGGACCTGATTTGTTGGACACCAGAGTCTGGTGGGACAAGAAATGATTGTTGAATGAGTGATTGAGTGAATGAGTGAATACTTGACCTGCCTGCCGAGATGAATTTTACCCACCCCACCCGCCGCCAAATGCTCCGCACCACGCTGGGTATCGGCGCGGTGTTAAGTTTAGCGGAGAAAGGACAGGCGAAAGCAAATCCCCCCGAACCCGTTATCGAATGGAACGCTCACATTTTCAGCCCTGATGTCAAAAAATATCCGCTTCATCCGAAGGCGGTGTATCAGCCCGACGTTTCCATTCACCCCGCTGACCCGCTCGCGGCTTACCTGAAACGCCTGGATGAGGAAGGCATCGACCGTGCCGTCATTGTTCATCCCGAACCTTACGGCGACAACCACCGCCTGATGCTCGACTGCCTCAAACGCGAACCGAAGCGACTGCGGGGAACCAGCCTTTTCTACCCCAAAGACCCCGAAGCTCCCGCCAAACTGGCGGCTCTGGTTAAAGAAGAACCGCACATCGTCTCCACCCGCTTCCACGCCCACCGGGGCAAGGAGGATTACCTCGACACCTTTGCCGATGCAGGCGTGAGGGCGTTATGGAAAAAGGCCCACGAGTTGGGTTTGGTCATAGAACTACACATCGGCCCCAACTACGCCCAACAGGCGGGTGAGGCCATCAAAGCCTTTCCCGGCTGCAAAGTCCTCATCGACCACCTCGCCGAGCCGCACATGGGGACGGGGCCCGAGTTCGCGGACGTCCTGGATTTGGCCAAATACCCCAACGTTTATATGAAACTCTCGGGCCTGAATCATTTTGCCAAAGACGAACCCTACTACGAAAGTGCGCTGCCTTTTACCAGTCGGGTCATTAAAGAGTTCGGCCCGGAACGCCTGGTGTGGGGGAGCGGCTCGCCCAAGATCGTCGATGTACATTTGAAAGGGTATTCCGAGAAAGAACGGGCAATGGTGAAGGGGGGGAATATTCGGAAGTTGCTGGGATGGAGTTGAGGAGGTTCAGCGTACTTCGTTCTTAGTTTGTTTTTAAAGTATGGAATGAAAAACTTAAAACAACGCCTGAAAAACGGCGAAACCCTGCACGGCTGCTGGCTGAATTTGGGGAGTTCGCTAACCGCCGAAATAGTAGGCTTATCGGGTTTCGACTGGGTGCTGATCGACCTGGAACACGGCGCGGGTACCGAGAAAGATGTACTGGCGCAGTTGCAGGCGCTGGAATCTACGCCGGCGGGCGTGGTAGTACGGGTGGAAAGTGCCGAAAGTCAGCGCATTCACCGGGTACTGGACATGGGTGCGGAAGGCATCATGTGTCCCAAAGTCAACACGGCTGAGGAAGCGCAGCAAGTCGTGAGCGGCCTGCACTACCCGCCGCATGGCCATCGGGGCGTGGCCAAGATGGTGCGGGCCACGCAGTTTGCTCAGAACTTTGACGAATATTACCAAAACTCCCGCGAAAATCTCCTCGGCGTCGTACAGATCGAAACTGCCGAAGCCCTGAATCACCTCGACGAGATAGCCGCCCTCGACGGCGTGGACGTACTTTTCATCGGCCCCGCCGACCTTACGATGGAACTCGGTATTTTCGGCCAGTTCGATCACCCCAAACTCAAAGATGCCGTGCAAAAAATTATCGCCGCCGCCCAAAAAGCGGGTAAATCCACCGGCATTCTCTTCTTCAATCCAGAAGAGTACCAAAACTACCACCAACAAGGCATCCGCTTCATCGCCTGCGGGGCCGACGCCACCTTCGTCGCCAACGGCGCCAGGGATATGGCGAGAAAACTGACTGAGATGCGGAAGGAATTCTAGACAAGAACACTATCAACTCTCCACTATCAACTCTCCACTAAATTAAGTGACTGACCCCCTCTTCATACTTTCCGTCGGAGTACTTATCGTCGTTGGCGGTATCATCGGCCTGAAACTGCATCCGTTTCTGGCCCTCATTCTGGGCGCATTGGTCGTAGCCTTCATGACCCCGGCGGCAGCGGTGGAACAATACGCCCTCGACAAAGGCACGTCCGCCGCTGCCGCGCTGGCTCTGTCCCAAAAAGGCATCGGCGAGCGCATCGCCACCGAGTTCGGCAACACCTGTGCCAAAATCGGCATCCTGATCGCGATGGCGGCGATTATCGGCAAATGCCTGCTGGAAAGCGGGGCCGCCGAACGTATCATCCGCTCTATTTTAAGGCTGACTGGTATCGGCAAAGCACCCATTGCTTTCCTGACCAGTAGTTTTTTTCTCGGCATTCCTGTTTTTTTCGATACCGTTATTTTCCTGATGATGCCGCTGGTAAAGGCGATGGCGTTGCGTTTGGGCAAAAATTATTTGCTCTTGGTCATGTGCATCATGGCCGGGGCGGCAATGGCCAATTCGCTGGTGCCGCCCGCCCCCGGCCCGCTTTTCCTGATTGGTGAAATGCACATTCCCATTGGGATGATGATGATCGCGGGTGTCATCGTGGGGCTTTTCACCATAACGGCTGGGTACTTTTTTGCGGTGTGGGTAAACGGCAAAATGCCCATCGAAATCCGCGACTCGCTCGACGCCCCGCTGAAAGACATCAAACTTATCGCCGCCCGCGAAGACCGCGAACTACCTCCACTGGGACTGTCGCTACTACCCGTGCTGATTCCGCTGGGCTTCATCTGTGCCGACACGGCCATCGGTGCCTTGTCCAAAGGCGGCGCACCCTGGGGCGAATCGGCGTTTGCGACGGCAGTAGTGGCGTTCATAGAGTTTTTCGGTGATAAAAACATCGCCCTCATTTCGGGCGGCTTCGCGGCTTTGCTGGTACTTGCCAGTCAACGGAAAACCAGTAAAGACGAGTTTTCAAGCTTCGTTCAAGCCGCACTGTTGAGCGGTGGCGGAATTATCCTCATCACCGCCGCCGGAGGTGCTTTCGGCGGAATGTTACAGCAAACGGGCATCAGCAGCCGCATCGCGGGCCTGACTGCTGGCTACCAAATGGCCCTCATTCCGCTGGCGTTCCTGATTGCTGCCGTGGTGCGCACGGCGCAGGGGTCGGCTACCGTCGCGCTTATTACGGCTTCGGGCATCCTGTCGGGAATGGCCACGCAGGGAAATCTGGAATTTCACCCGGTTTACCTCGGCCTGGCCATCGGCTGCGGTTCCAAGATCGTGCCGTGGATGAACGACTCGGGTTTTTGGATTGTCTGTAAATTGAGTAATTTGACTGAGAAAGAAGCTCTTAAAACTATATCGCCGCTACTAGTCGTGATGGGAATTACGGGTTTGGTCGTGATTTTGGTGGGGGCGAAGTTGTTTCCGTTGGTGTGAGGGCTTCGGCTCCGCTCAGCCTGACAAGTTTTTTGGCTGGGCGGTGAAAGGTTTTTTCAAACAGTACTAAAAGGGCATAATATTCAAACAAATGCAAAAAATAGGATTCATCGGACTGGGAATCATGGGCAAACCAATGGCCCTAAATTTAATAAAAGCGGGCTACCTGGTTTCAGTTTTGGAAAGCAGCCATGCCGCCGAGGTACTTACCGAAGCGGGCGCGAAAGCATTTCCGAACAGTAAGGAGTTGGCACAGCAAGTCGAGGTAGTCATCACCATGCTCCCTGATTCACCCGAAGTAGAAGAGGTAGTTTCCGGCAAAGACGGGGTGCTGGAAGGCGTAAAATCCGGTGCCTTATTCATCGATATGTCCACCATTTCGCCTTCGGTGGCGGTGAAAGTCCACGGCCTGATGCAGGAAAAAGGCGTGGAAGCCCTTGACGCCCCGGTATCGGGCGGACAGGTCGGAGCCGAAAACGCTGGGTTGTCCATCATGGTGGGCGGTAGTCAGGAAGCATTTGACCGGGCGTTGCCGATTTTCCAGGCAATGGGTAAGAACATTGTCCGCATGGGCGAACCCGGCACGGGCCAAACGACCAAAGCCTGCAACCAAATGATCGTCGGCCTGACCATTCAGGCCGTGGGCGAAGCGTTTACCTTAGCCAGCAAAGCAGGGGTGGACTTAGCCAAAATGCGGGAGGCGTTACTGGGCGGCTTCGCCCAAAGCCGCATTCTCGACCTGCACGGCCAACGCCTGATCGACCGTAATTTCAAGCCCGGTTTTAAAATAAAACTCCACAAAAAAGACATGGGTATCGCCCTTGATGCGGGCAAAGAACACGACGTAGATTTGAAAGGCACCGCTTTGGTCGCCGAACAGATGGAAGCCGCCATCGCGAAAGGCCACGGCGAAAAAGACCATAGCGCGTTGGTGTTGCTCTTAGAAAAATGAACCAGATTTTCACCTAAACACTTAAAATCATGAGACGAAAAGACTTTATGAAAGTCCTCGCGGCGGGTTCCGTGGGGGCATCGGTCGTGAAGCCGGGCCAGGCCCAGGCAAAAGTAGTACCACCGAGGAAAGTACTGATGAAAGTCGGTTGCCAGTCGGGCGGGACGACTAAGGAGAATCTGGAGCTCAAAGGCCGTTGCGGCGTCTATAACATCGACGGCGGCTCGCCCAATATTATTCCCGGTAAGGGCTGGGATCTGGAAGATTCGCTCGCCAAGCGCGATGCCTGCGAGAAGTATGGCATCAGCCTCGATGCCTATCACTATCCGCTCACTTCGGCGGGCATCGACAAGGTAGTTTATCCCAACGTCATGCTTGGTAAAAGTCCCGAGCGTGACCGGGAGATCGAGTATTTGCAACAAATGATCGTGGTGGCCGCGAAGACAGGCATCAAGGTACTTAATTACAATACCACAATCCTGCCCGTACTTCGAACCAGTAAGACTATCGATCCCAAGCGCGGCAACGCTCTATACAGTACCTGGAATTACGATGAAGCAGTCAAGCGTAACGATCCCAAAACCGTCGCGGGCGACGTGTCGGTTGACCAAATTTTTGAGCGCATCAGCTACATGCTCGACCGCATTCTGCCCGTGGCTGAGGAGTACAAGGTCAAGATGGCCAACCACATCGCCGATCCGCCCGTACCTGCCCCGGTACAGGGCGTCATGCGCTGGAACAGCCCCGACGTGTTCGCGGGTATGAAGCGGTTTGCGGAGTTATCCAAAAGCCCCTACCACGGCTTCAACTTTTGCATCGGCTCCATCGCCGAGGGGCTCAAAGATCCGCGTACCGAAATTCTGCCCATCATCAAGTACTTCGGTGATCGCAATCAGATTTTCAATATCCACCTGCGCAACATCAAGGGCGGCTTCAACAATTTTCAGGAAGTTTATCCCGACAACGGCGACATGAATTTCGTCCAGGTCATCCGCGCCCTGCGCGACGTTGGCTTCGACGGCATGGTCATGCCCGACCACGTCCCGCAACACGCCGACCACGAGGCCCATGCCCAATCGTTCGCGTTCACCTACGGCTATATCAAAGGACTGTTGCAGATGGTGGCGGAGGATGTCGTTTAGGGGAAAGGAGAAATTCTAAAATGGGTTAAAAGGTCAACGGTCAAACGGTTAAAAGGTGTCGTACACTAGCCGTGCCGCCGATAACGGTGGTCAATCCGAGCATACCGATTGGACGGTTGAAGACCACGAATCGTTGACCTTTTAACCGTTTGACCATTTAACCCCAAAAAAGACATGTTTCGAATACACCAAATCGTTATCACCCCCATTGCCATCGTGGACCCGCCGTTGCTGAACGCGGCGGGTTTGCACGCGCCTTATGCTTTACGCACGATTGTAGAGATCGTGACCGACGATGGCGTGTCGGGCATCAGCGAGATTCCGGGGACGCGGGAGATTGATTTGGCCCTGGCCGAGGCGCGGGATTTGTTGATTGGGAAGGATGTTTTCCAACTCAACGACATCCGCCGGACGCTGGTCGCGCACTTCGGGCAGGATACCGCCGCCGAGCGCGGCGTCGCGCCCTGGGACCAGCGCAAGATGGTGCATATTTTCAGCGCCGTGGAAGTGGCTTGTCTGGATATTATGGGTAAAATTCTGAATCGCCCGGTCGTAGATTTGCTGGGCGGGCGGATGCGCGACCAAGTACCTTTTTCGGCCTATCTTTTTTACAAATACGAAGGCGCGGGCGGTGAACTGGCCTTTGGAACCGATTCCGACGCGCAAGGCTGGGCCGCCGCGCGGCAAGCGAGTGCCTTGAATCCCGGGGAAATCGTGGCCCAGGCAAAAGCCATGTGCAATGAATTCGGCTTTCAATCCATCAAGCTGAAAGGTGGCGTCTTTGAGCCCCGGCAGGAAGTGGATGCGATTTTAGCATTACGGGAGGCCTTTGGGCCGAAAGTACCCTTACGCATCGACCCCAACGC
>NZ_JBGSXF010000284.1:0-6701 GCF_041751555.1 Persicitalea sp.
GCGGCAAGAAAGACGGCGAGGAACCCATAGCCGAGAAGAAAACGAACAACAACCTCGTGCTGCGTAAGCTAAAAATTGCCCTGAGCATGGACGATACCGATATGCTCGACGTCTTCGCCCTGCCGGGTTTTCACATCAGCAAGCACGAAATCAGTGCGTTTTTCCGCAAGCCCGGCAATTCCCGCTACCGCGACTGCAAAGATCAGATTCTGCGCAATTTTCTGGTTGGGCTGCAAATGAAGTACCGGCCGGGGGATGAGGAGGGCTTCGGCTCCGCTCAGCCTGACAATGTATAAAAATTGCGAAAGCCCCACTAGAAAACGGGCCTTCGCAATTTTAGAAGACAGCCGACAGCCTTGTCACGCTGAGCGTAGCCGAAGCGACTACTTCTCCGGCATCAAAACTACCTTGATGAAATTACTATCGTCGAGGTACTTCTGCGCGGCAGCTTTGGTGCTGGCGACAGTCACTTCTTTCAGGTGCTTTTCTTCGTTGAAAACTTCCAGGAGGTCTTCATTTTCAAATATCGCGTTGTCGAGGTAGCCACGCCAGAATTCGTTGGTTTTCAACTGCACCTGCGTTTGGCGGCTGGTTTCGGCCACGAATTTCTCGATGTCCTTTTGCTCGGCACCGTTCTTTTTCAACTTCTCGATCTCTTCCTTCGTGCGCTGTACGAGTTTGTCCACATTTTCGGGCGCACAGCCGAAGCCGATCGACATCCGATAATGGCCGCTGGGGTACTTATCGGTCGATTCCGACACGCCCACGCCATACACGCCGCTTTCCTCCTCACGCAGGGCCTCAATGAGTTTGATTTGCAGCACTTCCTGGATGGCCTCGATCTGGACGTTGTTTTCGGGGTTGTAGTCGTAGTCGCCCGTGTACATCAGCGATACGCGGCTCTTGGGTTCCGTTCCCTTATATACCGTTCTTTCCACGCGTCCCTTCATGGGACGGATGTCCGGGTCGTTATAGCTGTCATCGCGGTCGGTCGAGGGTAGGCCTCCGATGTACTTCTCGATCATCGGCTTGATTTCGTCCACTTTGAAGGCACCGACGAACGTGAAGACGAAGTCAGAAGCGTCCTTGAAACGGTCTTTGTAAATCTCCATCGCCCGGTCGAGGTTCACCTTGTCCACGCGCTCGGGCGTCAGGGGTTCGCGGCGCGGGTCATAACTGGTCATTACGGCGTTGAGCGTGTCCGAGAAAATCTTCTCGGGCGTAGGCGTCTTCATCATATTCTCGAGGTACGACTTCTGGCTCGACAGAATGCCTTGCGCCACGGGTTCGTCCTTGCGGGGCGCGGTGAAGTAGGCGTACATCAGTTGCAGGGCCGTTTCGAGATCCTTAGGATTGGTACTTCCCGACACGCCCTCCGATAATTCGCTGACGTAGGGACGTACGTTGACAGTTTTGCCCGCCAGGAATTTCTGCAATTGGGTTTGACTGTAACTACCCACGCCTCCCGAACCGATCAGGTAGCTGGCAAAATCGCCCGTTTCCAGATCCTTTGGGAATAGCGACGTGCCGCCCTTACCCGTGGCTTTAAAGAGGATTTGGTCATTCTTGAAATCGGTCGGCTTCAGAAGCACTTTTACACCGTTGCCCAGCGTGAGTTCAGTCACGCCCAGGCGATCGTCGAGTTTTTTCTCCGAAACTACCTTGGTGCCTTTGGGTTCGGTCGGCAATAGCGGCTCGTCCTTGGTGTCGTCCACGTAGGCGGTCACATTCTTGCCCGCTGTGGCGAGTAGCTCCTTCACTTTGGCCTCGGTAGGTAGCTGATCTTTGGCTTTCTCGGGGCCGAGAATCACCACCGCGCGGTTCTTGTCAGTGATAAACTGGCTGGCGAGTTTGTTGACCTCCGCCAGCTTGATGCCGTCAATTTCTTTTTTGACGAAATCCGATTGAAACTCAATTCCGGGTGCCGAGCCGTCGTTCAGAAAATTATCGATGTATTGCTGCACGTAACGATCCGAGCGCGTCTTGTCCTTTTCTTTCAGGCTACGCTCGATACCATTGAGGTAAGAACTCTTGGCCCGATCCAGCTCCGATTGCGTAAAGCCGAATTTCTGTACCCGAGCGTTTTCTTCGAGCAGTGTTTGCAGCGATTTTTCTACCCCGTCGGTGGTCTTAGCCAGCGCGATAGACGTAAAGGCATCGAGGTCGCCCAGGAAGCCACCGTAGTTGCCGCCACCGAACAGAAAAGGCGGGTCGGCCTGCCGGGTGAGTTCCTGCAAACGGGCCCCAAGCATGGCGTTGAATAGTTGGTAACTTAGTTGGGTACGAGCGTCTTTCAAGGTTTTTTCCGTGAACTCTGGCTGCTTATAAATTACCTGCACCAGGTTCTGCGGATACTCGGCGTCGGTTACAATGGCCACGTTGGTAGCGCCATCGAGCGGAATTTTGTAATCAGTGCGTTTCTTGGGCGTCTTAGGCATCGGGATGCTGCCAAATTTGTTCTTGATTATTTTCTCCACCTCGGCAGGGTCGAAATCACCCACCGCGATGACGGCCATCAGGTCGGGACGGTACCAGTCGGTGTGGAACTGCTTCAATACTTCGGGTTTGAAATCCTTCAGAATGTCGTCCTTACCAATCGGCAAACGCTCGGCGTAGCGCGAGTTATTAAGGATCATCTTGAAATACTGGTCACGCATCCGCTGCTGCGCGCCCCGGCCCGAGCGCGACTCTTCCAGCACCACGCCACGCTCCTTGTCCACCTCTTCGGGATCGAACAGCGCGTTGTGCGCCCAGTCCTCAAGTACTTGCAGCCCCTTTTCGAGCAGACCCGCCGAGTCGGTCGGGATGGGTAGCATATAGACCGTCTCGTCAAAACCCGTGTAGGCGTTCAGATCAGCTCCGAAGCGAACACCGGATTTTTGCAGGAAATCGACCAGTTCGTTTTTGGGAAAATTCTTCGTGCCGTTGAAGTTCATGTGTTCCATGAAGTGCGCCAGGCCCTGCTGCTCGTCGGTTTCAAGAATAGAACCCGCCTTGATGGCCAGCCGTAGTTCAGCGCGATCTTTGGGTTCGACGTTCTTGCGGATGTAATAGGTCAGGCCGTTGGCGAGCTTTCCTTTCTTGACGTTCGGGTCGAAAGGAATAGGCTTCGAGAGATCGGTCTGCGCCAGTGCGGGAGCGGCTAAGACCAGCAGCAACAGCCAGATTTTGGGCAATAGAAAATTTTTCATTCAGGATTCGAATAGGATTGTGATTGTTTAACGTAAAAAGTTAACGAAAGAAATAGTTTAATTGTTGAAAAACAAGAGTTACTGATCTTTTAACAATTGATTGACAACAAGTTTCTGGTCTGCTCTTCGGGCTGAATAATCAGTCAGCAACTACGAAAGCGGGCGACTGATTAATTTTTGGCCGAAGTTTTTCCGTGATCACTTGCAGCTTGTGGGCATTTTCCAACCAGAACAATTCGTATGCTTTGGGCAAGTAGTCCGGGCTGTCGGCCCGTAAAAGCGCTTCGAGTTCGAGTTGACGGCGGGTCAACTCTTCCGAGTCGACGGCTTTCGATTCTTCTTTTGCATTTGCAATCGGTCGGGAAACCAGCGAGTCGATTCCGTCCAGCGCTCCCCGCAAAGCCTGGTTCACTCTTGCATCCTGGCAGCGGTAGTCGGGGTTGCGTTTCAAGAACAGACCTACATTAGTAATGAGCGAAAGTTGGTTGTAGATCAATAAAGCCGTTCGCTGCGTATTGTTCAGTAGCTCGGTCTGCCGGGGCGTTTCAGCCTGGGCGAGACGGTAGGAACTTAGCAAATCATCCGTTTCGAGAAAAGCCGATTTGCGTAGCAACTTATATTCCGTAATGTCCGATTGGCCCGTCCTAATTTGTTCCAGCACATTGTCCAGCAGATTACGATTGGCTCGGAGGGCTGCCGCTACGTCGTTGGGGAGTTTTTGTATTTCCCAAAACGGAAATATAAACCGCATAGCCAGCCAACACAGGCCAGCGGCCAGCAGCGTATCGAGCAGCCGGTAGTAAGCCGCATCCATGAAACCACGCTGTAGGTAGCTGTAAAAGAACAGGATAAAAAGCGTAAAGAAGCCAGTCGTGACTGCGTACTGTCGTTTAATAAATGAAAAGGCGAAGAACTGCGACCCCAAAAATATCGCCAGACTAAAATACAGCCCCGGCCGAAGAAGGTAGTAAATAGTCAGCCCCACCGCCACGCCCGCCAGCGTGCCGTACGTACGGTGGGCCAGCCGCTCACGCGAAAGGCTAAAACCGGGTTTTAGAATCACCAGCACGGTCAGCAGCGCCCAGCTCGGGTTGCCCAATCCCAGCGCGGTGGCCAAGTAGTAGGCCCCCGTGGCGGTCAACGCCATACGAAGCGCGTACCTGAAGAAGCTGGAATCGAGCGAAAGGTGACTGCGCAGGTAATCCCATTCGATGCTTTCATGAAGGGCGAACCGCCGCAGTCCCTCACTGGACAAGTCCAACTGTACCGCTTGTCGATTCAAAGTCTTACGCAGGTTGCGGAGTACCAGCAGTTCCTGCTCGGCATTTCTTTGGATCCTCCTCAGCAGGCGGTAGCTTTCCCCCACTTGTACCAGGCCACGCAGCGACTGCTTCTGACCATCGAGATATTGGGACAATTGTCGCACCGCCCGTTCGGCCGCCTCGTCGTGGCTTTGATTCACTGTAATTTGATCGTCGAGTAGTAAACGATTTTCCAGTTGACGAAGCTGCGCTTCGATACTGTTATTCAGTGTCTTCAGCCCTGGTTTCGTCGCTATTTTTTCGGGGCCATCCGGCAGCGCTTCCAGCGACGACACGCAGGCCGTCGCCAGTTCGAGCAAATCCACCAAATTGGCCAGAAAGTGGGTGGCGCGGCCCATGAATGTCTCGGGGTTGGTGATATTCATGGGCTCACGCAGCAGGACTTCGCGTATTTGCTGGTGCGCCGCCAGGATTTCCCCCTGTTTTTGGGACAAAGCCAAAAGTACTTCATCCTTGGAATGGTCGGAATCCAGGAGATCATTCTGCTTGCCGAAGTAGTCAGCCGTTAGGCTCAGGCAGGCCTGCAGGCGTCGTCGAAGTTGCCGGGGGCGCTGCAAGGGGTGCATCAGCAAAGCGTACAGGATGTACCAGGCGGCTCCCAGTAGCAGAAAGCCCGCTTTCTGCAAGCCATCGGCGAAGGTCGGGACGCTGGATGACAGACTGAGCCCGATCATAACCGAAAGATTGAGC
The DNA here is from genome assembly GCF_041751555.1 of Persicitalea sp. Lineage (NCBI taxonomy): Bacteria > Pseudomonadati > Bacteroidota > Cytophagia > Cytophagales > Spirosomataceae > Persicitalea > Persicitalea sp. The sequence continues at coordinate 5,204 of NZ_JBGSXF010000284.1, forward strand.
AGCAGGGCCACAATGCTGAAATTGGGTCGAAACGGGGAAAGGAAGTTGATGACAAACAGCACGCCAAAAAGCAGGAATGCATTCAGCCAGGGGTAGGCTTTGGTCTGGGTAAAAACTAAAAAAAGTACCGCCGACAGCACCCCGGAAACCAGCATGAAAGTGAGCTTTTTGGGCAGGGCGATGGGGGTATCTATCCCAAAAACGAAAGTGGCTCCTAAGAACATGAAAAGCCCCAACTGATTGTATCCCAAAGCTGTACATACCAGAAGAGGCAGAGAGGCTCCCAGCAGAAAGCGCAGGGCTGATTCCGTGTCCTCGGCGGTAAGGTAGTTTTTGAGCATCACGTCTTTTTTTGTCAAAAGTACGTCGGATTGTGGCTGCGCGGGGAATCGCCCCCAAAGTTTCCGGCAGGTATCAGTAAAAACGACCTCAGAAATAATCTCTATATTTACCTGATTCTTACCTTAGTCTGATCACATACCCGATGAAGAAAGCTTTTATCTTAATTCTGCTAGCCACTCAAAGCCTGTGGGCGCAGGTTCCTCCCAAACCCTACGGCCCTACCCCATCGCCCCGCCAACTCATGTGGCACGAGGTCGAACAGTACGGCCTGATTCACTTCACGCCCACCACGTTCGAGAACAAGGAATGGGGCTACGGCGATGCCGACCCGGCCATTTTCAATCCCAAAGAATTCGACGCCAACCAAATCGTGCAAGCCGCCAAAGCGGGCGGACTCCGGGCGATCATTTTTGTCGCCAAGCACCACGACGGCTTCTGCCTGTGGCCGACCAAGACGACGGAATACAATATTTCCAAAAGCCCCTTTCGCGACGGAAAGGGCGATATGGTGAAAGAAGTGGCGGACGCCGCCCGCGCCAACGGCCTGAAATTCGGCGTCTACTGCTCGCCCTGGGACCGTAACAATGCCGCTTACGGCACGCCCGAGTACCTGGCCATTTACCGGGCGCAACTCGAAGAACTTTACACCAATTACGGCCCGCTGTTCATGTCGTGGCACGACGGGGCTAACGGCGGCGACGGCTACTACGGCGGCGCCAAGGAAAAACGCAGCATCGACAACACAACTTATTACGGCTGGGACTCGACCTGGACGAACCTGACGCGCAAGCTTCAACCCGACGCCAACATTTTTAGCGATATAGGTCCTGATGTGCGCTGGGTAGGCAACGAAAAAGGCACCGCCGCCGAAACGCACTGGGCCACCTTCACGCCGCAGCCACCCAACGGCGTCAGCGAAGCCGTACCCGGCCAGGCCAATTACGAGGACAGCCCAACGGGAATGCGTGATGGCAAATTCTGGATTCCCGCCGAGTGCGACGTACCACTGCGACAGGGTTGGTTTTACCATCCTGATCAAAAACCGAAGTCGCCCGACGAGCTTTTTGATTTGTACCTGAAAAGCGTCGGACGCGGCGCGGCCCTCGACCTGGGCCTGGCTCCTGATACCCGCGGCCTGTTAAGCGACGATGACGTA
>NZ_JBGSXF010000285.1:0-2151 GCF_041751555.1 Persicitalea sp.
CGAGGACAACTTAGTACCCGTCAGCACGGCCAAAGCCTACCAGAAAAAAGTAGAAGCCAGGGGTGGACGCTGCGATCTCCACCTGTACGAAGGACAACCGCACGGTTTTTTCAATTACAAAAATCTGGACAACTTCAAAGATACCGTGTTGAAAACGGACGCCTTTTTGCAGTCATTGGGGTATCTGGAAGGAAAGACGACGCTGGCGGAGTTTATGAAGGAGAAGTGATGTCAGGCGAAAATTAGAAGATTCTTTCTCACGGAACCGTCAGGTAGGAATAGATCATCAAATAGTCTATTTTTGTGAAATAATCACAAACAGCTGCTTATGCTTGTTCAATTCCGACTCAGAAACTTCATGTCTTTTCGCGATGAGCAGGTTTTTAGCATGGTAGCGGCTAACGGACTACGCGAAAAAAACGACGCTCTGAACGAAAATGTGGCGGAAGAAGGTAGTTTTAGTCTGGTAAAGTCCGCCGTCGTCTATGGAGCGAATGCCAGCGGAAAGAGCAATTTGTTGCGGGCTATTGCTTTTTTTGTCAGTTCCCTAACCGAAACACCTCCCGATGGCAAAGCGGTGGGCGAGTACAAACCCTTTCTTCTGGATCGCCAATCTGCCGACGAGCCTACCTTGTTGGAGGCCGTTTTTGTGTTGGGCGAAAAACATTATCGCTACGGCTTTGAAGTGATCGATCAGATGGTTCAGGCCGAATGGCTTTACATTGGGGGCAAGAAAGAAAGTACTGTTTTTTATAGGCAAGGAAAGGAACTTCGGATCGGCCGATCTTATACCAAGCTGAAAGAATTGCAGAGTAAAGAAATGATAAATGATGCGTCGCTGCTTGTAAACCTTGGGGCATTGTTTAATGATGAAAGTTGCTTGGAAGCTAAACACTGGGCATTAAAGTTTAGAGAGCTTTCCCCAAAGTTACCCTTAGCTATAAAGTACATTGTTGAAAAACAGCGATATATATTTGAACCTAGGAACAAAAGCAGAGTACTTCACCTCCTACAAGTGGCTGACCTTGGAATTGATGAAATCATATTTAGGAAACGTGTTTCGCCAAGCCCTATTCCTACATATCAAAATCATCATATGGATGTATTCACTATTAGAAGAGTGTGGGATGAAAGTTCAAAATCCTTTCAAAAAGTAACGATGCCTCTACAAGAATTCGAATCTGAAGGCACCCAGAAATTATTCAATCTTATCGGCATAGTATTAACTACTCTTGACGAAGGTGGCATATTCATCGCCGACGAATTAGATGCTAAACTACACCCACTTCTTACGCAGCGGATTGTACAAATGTTCAACAGCCCGGCGACCAATCCCAAAAACGCGCAAATAATCTTCGCCACGCACGACACCAATCTACTCAGCGCGGGCCTCTTCCGCCGCGACCAAATTTGGTTTACCGAAAAAGACCACAAAGGAACCACGCAACTCTACGCCCTGACCGACTACAAACCCAGCGGTAAAACCGTCCGCAACGATGAGCAGTTGGAGAAAAACTACATTGCGGGCAAGTACGGGGGTATTCCCTTCTTGGGCGATTTTGATGCTTTGTTTGAGACTAAGTCGGCAGTAAGCGAAGCGAGTGTAGATGAGTAAGAATTCGCGAAAGCAAAATCCTTACGGACGGCGACGCCCCACGCGGCTCGTCAGGGAGTCGTATCTGATTCTTTGCGAAGGCAGAAACACCGAACCCGAATACTTCAACGCATTCCGTCTTTCTACCGCAACCGTCCGAGCTTTGCCCGTTACCTCCGGCGACGCGATGGCAGTGGTCCTGGCTGCTATCAAACGCCGCAACGCGGAGACGAACAAGGGGAAATTATACGACCATTACTGGGTAGTTTTCGACAAGGATGCCACGCCAGATTCTAAATTCAACGCTGCCATTGCGCTGGCAGAGGCAGAAGGTCTTCAGGTCGCTTACAGCAACCAGGCTTTTGAATTATGGTTCCTGCTACACTTTGACTATGTGTCAGGTTCGATGCACCGCAATCTGTACGCCGATCGCTTGACGACTCTACTAAAATTTCCGTACGAGAAGAAGCCTGAATCCGTCAAGTTGGTATTCAAGGCCCTGTTCGATAAACAAATCCAGGCTATCGAGAACGCCCGACGCCTACTGGATGAATACA
>NZ_JBGSXF010000286.1:0-7847 GCF_041751555.1 Persicitalea sp.
TTCCCGGCATCAAAGGCGAAGATAATCGTACTTTCCCCGTCGGCCATCCCGATTTCAAATGGACTCAACTACCCGCTCGCGATGCCCAGCCCGTCGGCGGTATTGAGCGTTCCAACCGCTGGCCGAATTGCTCGTTTTTCACGAATTGGACGAAGTTGGACGATGCCATTGTATGGGATGTGGAAGTTCTGGCCGACGGTGATTTCGATGCCGTCATCTATTATACCTGCGCCCCCGAAAACGTGGGTTCGACCTTTCGGTTGACGTTTGGCAACACCAACATTTTGGGTAAAATTACCGAAGCCTTTGATCCGCCCCTGCGCGGCATGGAAAACGATCGCCATCCCAGACCGGAATCGTACGTGAAGGATTGGAAGACGCTGAACATCGGGAAAGTACATTTGGAAAAAGGGAAAGGCAAGATGACGCTAATGGCAGAGAGGATTGCCGGAAAGCAGGTCATGGATTTTCGATTGATGATGCTGGAAAGAGTGAAATAAATTATTTTCTTACCGACGAACCTCGGATTATCAGTTCCGCTTGCAATACCTCCGTTTTCGGCAAAAGCCATTCCTCCTCCCCCCGCATCATTCCTAAAACCATCGCCGCCGCCGCTTCACCCATCCGGGCGGTTGGCTGCTTCACGGTAGTCAGGCCGCTGCCGATGTACAGGGCGATGGGGTCGTCGCTGAAGCCTACTACCCCCAAATCTTGCGGAACCCGAAGTTCCCTGGCCTTGGCAAGCGTCAGGATTTCAATGGCGGTCGGGTCATTCACGGCAAAAATGGCGTCGGGCGATTCGGCCAAATCCAATAAATATTGGGCGTAAATGGCCGCCTTTTGAGCGGTAAAATCGCCGTGAATAACCAACTCGGGTAGCACCAGAAGGCCGTACTTCTGCAAAGCATCCCGGTAGCCGCGCAGACGTTCCTGACTAATCAACAGATTAGGCGGGCCACCGAGGTGGGCAATGCGGCGGTAGCCGTTTTGGATCAGATGCTCGACGGCAGCGAAGGCCCCCTGATAATCGTTGGCAACTACCTTGTGCGTTCCCAGTTCCTCGACTACGCGGTTGAAATACACCACGGGTACCTCCCTTTTCTCAAAATTGCGGAAATGGTCGTAGTTATTGGTTTCATGACTCATCGACACCAGTAGACCATCCACTCGGTTGGCCAGCAAGGCCTTCGTATTCGCCACCTCAATGTCGTACGATTCCCCCGACTGCATAATTACCAGATTGTAGCCCGCCAGCCGCAGTACTTTTTGTGCGCCCACGATAACGTTAGGAAAGAACTGCGTAAGAAACTCCGGGACAATGATCCCAACAGTATTCGTACGGCTCTTCACCAGGCTGTGTGCCAGCTGATTGGGTTGGTAGTCCAGTTCCTGGGCTTTGTCAAGAATGGCTTTCTTAGTATCGGGATTGATGTCGGGATGGTTGTGCAAAGCCCGCGATACCGTAGAGTTGGACACGCCCAGTTCATTAGCGATGTCGATGATCGTGGTTTGGTGCCGCTTACGGCGGATATTTTTTTCAGGAGGTTTGGGAAGCGTGAAGTAGTAGTCGCAGTTTTTACACAGAAATCGCTGCTTTCCCCGCACAAAACCCGCCTTCATTACTGTTTCCTTCTTCCCGCATTTCACACAAGTTGTCATTTTGTATTATTCTAATTTTATTTCTGCTAATGGCAATTGTAAGTAGTGCCATCAGCGAAAATTTCTTTTCTCCGTAAAATGATGCAAAAGTAAAATAAAATTATGTATCGGCAACGTTTGCGAACACGTTCCCGATAGTTTTTGCAGGAACTCCAGATAAAATAGTGGTTTAGGCGGCTTGTTAAATGGCTGTTTGTTCCTATATTCATTGAAAGCAGTCAGGAAGGACGGATTTTCGAAGAATTAGCGAAACAGAACCTAGCGGTTGAAATGACGAGCCAAAGCAAACAAATTGTATTTATCAAAGCTACAACCTATTTCTAAACCCTAAATACACGACCAATGCACAGAAAATTACCCATACTTATTCGAGGAATTTTATTCGCAGCAATGCTCCTGCCTACGCTGCTGCAAGCGCAGGACTTGCAAGTAAATGGTAAAGTCTCAGGCACCGACGGCCAAGGCATTCCAGGCGTCAGTATCACGGTGCAAGGCACCCAGCGCGGCACGATCACCAAAGCCGACGGTACCTACGACGTATCGGCCGCCCCCGCCGCCACTTTGGTTTTTTCCTTTGTCGGCTACGTGAACCAGATAATTCCGATCAACAACCGCAGCACGATCAATATCACTTTGCTGGAAGACACCAAAGCCCTTGAAGAAGTGGTCGTGGTGGGTTACGGAACGCAGAAAAAAGTCAACCTGACGGGTTCGGTCGAGACTATTAAGGGCGAACAGATTGCCCGGCAGCCCGTCGTGCAGACTTCCCAGGCGCTTACTGGCCTAGCCCCCGGCCTGACGGTTATTCAGAATAGCGGTCAACCCGGACAAGACGACGGGGCTTTGCGCATCCGGGGTCTGGGTTCGTTGGGCGCTTCCAACAACGTGCTGGTGCTGGTGGATGGGGTGGAGGCTGATATAAACCGTATCGATGCGGGCGACATCGAGTCTATTTCGGTACTGAAAGATGCTTCAGCGGCTTCCATCTACGGGTCGCGGGCCTCCAATGGCGTGATCGTAGTCACAACGAAGAAAGGTGCCAGCGGCAAGCTGACTTTGAACTACCGCAACAACCTGGCCGTGCAGAAGCCGACGGGCTTGCCCAAATATTTGGGCGCGCTAGAGTACCTTAAGTATTCAGGCGACAGCCAGGCATTCGTGGATGATTACACCAAGAACTTCGGCTCCGATCCAGATCTATACACTGATACGGACTGGGTCAAGGAACTGTTCACCGAAAACGGTTTTCAGCAATACCATAATTTGAGCGTGAGCGGCGGCACGGATAAAGTGCAGTCGCTGGCCTCCATTTCTTATACTGGCCAGAACGGCAACATTAAGAACTACAACTTCAAGCGCTACAATGGCCTGTTCAACACGCAGATGAAGCTGAACGACAAATTCGACATCAGCTTTAACCTCAATTTCAGCAAGTCGCTGCAATCCAATCCCGACGAGCAACTAAATCAGATCGTCGGACAAGCGTATCGAATTCCGCCCATCTACTTTGCCCGGCACTCCGACGGGCAGTGGGGCGACGGCTGGGCGGGCCAAAACCCCATCGCGATCGTCAATGATAACGGCAACCGGGATTACAACTCCAACTACTTCCGGGGCATTTTACGGGTCAACTATTCGCCGATTAAGGATTTGAAACTGACCCTGATGTACTCGCCCGAGTACGGCGATGATTTTGTCAAGTCCTTCAACCGAACGTTTTACACGGTCATCGACTGGAAAACGCAATCCCGGCGAGCCCGGAATAACCCAAATTCTCTGAGTCAGACCAACATCCGATCTTTTACCGAAAATACCAACCTGCTGGCCAATTATTCAAAATCGTTCGGGGTTCATGACTTTTCAATTTTGGGCGGTTCGGAGTTGATTAAGTACACCACGGAGCGATTTGGGGCGTCGCGCCAGAACTTTGCCTTGCAGGATTTCCCCTACCTCGATGCGGGGTCGGAAGCGGCGGCCCGCAACAGCGGAGAGGCCACGCAATACGGCTTGGTTTCGTTATTTGGCCGTTTCAATTACGCTTTCAAGGATCGTTACCTGTTTGAAGCCAACGTACGTCGCGATGCTTCCTCCCGTTTTGCCAAGGAAAACCGCGTGGCAATTTTCCCTTCGGTCTCCGCCGGTTGGCGGCTCTCGGACGAACCATTTATGCAGGATTTGCGCGGTCTTTCCAACCTCAAGCTGCGGGCTTCCTGGGGGCAGTTGGGCAACCAACAATTGAATAGCGACTTCCCCTACGTAGCCAACATTGCCCTGGGTCAGAATAATTTTGTATTCGGCGGCACCACGATTACGGGTGCCACCCAGACCGACCTGTCCAACAGCCGCATCCAGTGGGAAACCACCGAAATCACCAACTTCGCGGTCGATGCGGGTTTCCTTAACAACCGCCTTTCCCTCACGGCCGAGTACTATGTCAGGAAGACAAAAGACCTACTGCTGGTGCTGCCCGTCCCTTTGAACCTGGGCTTCGAACCCTCCATCCAGAACGCGGGCGACCTGCAAAACACGGGCTTTGACTTTTCGATGGATTGGCGCGAGAAAAAGGGGGATTTCACCTACGGGGCGCGGGCCATTTTTTCCAGCGTTAAAAACGAAGTCACCAATCTGGCGGGGGTAGGGCCAATTATCAACGGTGCGAGCATCACCCAGGTGGGTAGCCCCATCGGGTTGATTTACGGCTATCAAACCGAGGGAATTTTCCAGAGCCAGGACGAAATCAACAGCAGCCCCGCACAGTTCGGCAAGCTGATTGTGGGCAATTTGAAATACAAAGACCAACTGACCGTCGATACCAACGGCGACGGGGTCCCCGACCAGGCCGATGGCATTATTAATCCCGACGACCGCGTGGCGCTGGGCAATCCGTTTCCGACGATATCCTACGGCCTCGACCTGACGGCTTCTTACAAGCAGTTCGACCTGGCCGTCAATTTTCAGGGAGTAGGAAAAAGGGACGTCCGGCTGGGCGGCGACATGGTGTGGGGCTTGTTCAACGCGGGCAAAATCCAGGAGTGGCAAGTGAAAGAGTTCTGGTCGCCCCAGAATACCGACGCCCAATACCCGATTCTTGCCGCTACGAGCGCGGGGAGCAACGATATCCAAACCAGCAGCACCTGGGTTTTCAACGCAGCTTACCTTCGTCTGCGCAACGTTTCGATCGGCTATAACCTGCCGACGACCGCCCTGAACAAATTAGGAATGAGCGGGTTCAGAATCTACGCCTCCGGGCAGAATCTCTTAAAGTTCGACAAACTCCCTCCGGGCATCGATCCGCTGGTACCCAACGGAGCAAGCGGCAATATTTACCCCATCACCGCCTTGTACAGCCTGGGGATAGACGTCAAGTTTTAATCACCATTATCTAAAATCAGAACCAATGAACCGAATCAAATACATCCTGGCCCTGGCGTTACTTCTGGGCTTCACGGCCTGTGAGGAAAAGTACCTCGACCTGCAATCGCCCACCGAACCCACGACGGGCGGATTTTTCAGCAACGAATCCGAACTAAATCTCGCTCTGACAGGCGTATATAATAGCCTTATATTCAGGGGAGGCTATAACATTCCCATCCAAACCAACATGGATAACTCCGCCACTGACATTGGCCTGACGCGCGGTTTGACCGCAGGCGGTTACGAAGAGATGGGAGCGGGTAGCCACAGTCCTAGTTCGGGGGGATTCCGCCAGAGTTATTCCCAACACTATACGGGCATCGCTCGCGCCAACTCACTGCTGACCTACATGGAGCGGGCCAAAGATGTGGTTCCGCAGTCGACTTTCGACGATATCCGCAACCAGGCGCTGGTCATCCGGGCGTACCATTATATGTACCTCACCGAGATTTTCGGGGACGTGCCTTACATCGAGACAGTGTTCCAAAACCCGGCGGACGCGCTTTTGCCACGAACGCCCAAAGCAACCATCGCCGAAAAAATCATGGCCGATTTGAAAACGGCGGCAACCGCTTTACCCCAAAAAAGGGCAGCCTCCGACCGGGGAAGAATTACTAAAGCGGTCGCACTGGGACTGCACGCCAGAGTGGCCCTCTACAATAAAAAATACGCCGAAGCAGCGGCTTCAGCGAAGGAAATCATCGACAGCGAAGCCGCCAGCGGCTTACTACTCCACCCCAAGTACGAGGATTTGTTCAATGCCAAAGGGCAAAGTTCCAGCGAGATTATGCTCATCATGCCTTACAAACAGGGCTTCGTACCTTACAGTGGTACGGGTGATGCCAGCCAGTTCCCCACCGCCCAGGGGTCGCGCAACAGGGGGGCGTTCAATACCGTGACCCCCACCCAGTCCATGATCGATTCCTACGAGGCGGTCGACGGCAAACCTATCGACCAGTCCGCGATTTACGATCCCTCGAAACCCTTTGCCAACCGGGATCCGCGCTTAGCAGCGTCGATTGTAACGCCGCAGTCGGTGTGGGCGGGGTTGATATTCGAAAGCCATAAGGATAGCCTCACCTACCGGAGCCCACAGGGCAAGAATCTCGGAGCCAACCGCGATAGCCGCACCGTGTCGTGGCCCGCTTCTTTTTGCGGGTATATGTGGAAAAAATACACCGACGAGGAGCAGCAAATCGCTTTGCAGGGAATTAGCTATCTGAATTTCAGCTTAATGCGCTATGCGGAAATCCTGCTGATCTACGCCGAAGCTAAGATCGAATCGGGCCAAATCGACGCCACGGTGCTGAACGCCATCAACCGAATTCGGGCGCGGGCCTATGGCGTGGCGGTGGGCGATGTGGCAAAGTACCCCGCCATCACGACCACCGATCAGGCCGTTTTGCGAACCATTATTAGAAGAGAACGCAAAGTGGAGTTGGCCGACGAAGGATTCCGGCTCTTCGACATTCGTCGGTGGCGCATCGCCGAAAAGGTCATGCCTGTGCCGTTGTACGGACGTATCCTGAATACTAAAACGGCGACAAAAGTACCGAAGATTGACGCCGACGGCTTCGTGTCGTACAAAGGCGTCGAGTCGCAGTACGATCTAAACACCGACAGTCGTTTTCCCAATGCGTTCCGTTCCTTCAATCCGGCGCGGGACTACCTCTGCCCAATTCCGCAGCAGGAAATCGATACTTACGCGGGGAATGGGGCAACTTTGAAGCAGAATCCGGGGTATTAAGGAATATTGAAAAAATAACTTGGTCAAATGCCTACCCCGGAGGGGTCAGCCGTTAATAGACAAATAGTGGTGGAAAACGCCCCGCCCCGGAGGGGCCGGCCCCTCCTAAGTAATTGGGTGAGTCCCTGAATTATATACGTAAACCGAAACTCTTATGAAACGCCTACTCTTACTTCTCCTCGTTTTGGGCCAGTCCAGTTTTGCCCAGAAACAAAACACCGTTTTCGTCGAAGCCGAGGGCTTCCAGAACAAAGGCGGCTGGTCGGTCGATCAGCAGTTTATGGATGTCATGGGCTCTTCCTTCCTGATGGCCCACGGGATGGGTCGCATCGTGGAAGACGCCAGTACCAGCGTGTCATTTCCTGAACTAGGTACTTACAAAGTGTTCGTCCGTACCCGCAACTGGACGGCCCAATGGTCGGACAAGGCGGCCGCCGGGCAATTCAAACTGCTGGTCAATGACAAACCGTTGGAAAAAACCTTTGGAAAAGACAACCGCGAATGGACGTGGTCGTACGGCGGCACGGTGAAAATCGCGCAGAAAGAGAACAGGATTTCTCTCAAAGACCTGACGGGTTTCAATGGCCGTTGCGACGCGATCATTTTTACCAGTGATCCTAACTTTAAACCCATCGAGGATAAAGAAGAACTGGCCGCATACCGAAACGAGTACTTTGGTTTTGATAAGAATCCGAAGAACGCAGGAGATTTCGATTTTGTGGTCGTAGGCGGCGGCATGGCGGGTACTTGCTCGGCCATATCAGCGGCGCGGAAGGGCGTAAAAGTGGCTTTGGTGCAAAACCGTCCTGTGTTGGGTGGCAACAACAGCTCGGAAGTGCGGGTGCACCTGGGCGGACGAATTAACCTGGAGCCTTACCCGGCGCTCGGTAACCTAGTCAATGAGATCGGCCCGTCGGAAGGCGGCAACGCGCAGCCTAAGGAATACTACGAAGACGACAAGAAAATGCAGGCCGTGCTGGCCGAACCCAACATTTCGCTCTTTTTGAACCATCACGCCAATAAGGTG
>NZ_JBGSXF010000287.1:0-2273 GCF_041751555.1 Persicitalea sp.
GGCCGGGGCGATTGGTGCGGCGGGGTTTGCGATGAAGGAGAGTTAAAAATTACATTTAAAAAAATAACGGAGAAAATGTTCAGGAAATCGTTTTTAGTATTGTCAATAGCACTGCTCGGCAACTACCCGTTATTAGCCCAGAGAGTACTTCCCCAATTCCAGCCCTATTTCAAAGAAGCAGGCTTTGAAGGTAGTTTTAGCCTTTATGATCTGAATAAAAAAGAATACGCTACGACCGATAAGGCCGATTTTATCAAAGCCACTTCCCCGGCCTCGACCTTTAAAGTACCCAACACGTTCATCGCCCTGGAAACCGGAGCGGTACGGGACAAGATGGAAGTTATCAAATGGGACGGCACGCCCAAACGGATGAAAATCTGGGAAAGAGACTACTATCTTGCCCTTGCCTACAAGAATTCCGCCTTCTGGTTTTATCAGGAAATCGCTAAGCGCGTCGGTGAGGAAAAGTATCACGACTATTTAAAAGCATTAAGCTACGGGAACGAGGACATCAGCGGCGGCCTGACGCTATTTTGGCTGGGGTCGAGTTTGAAGATTTCTCCCAAGAACCAATTGGAAGTTCTCCAAAAAATCCAGGCCGAAACCGCTCCGTTCAGCGCCCGTACCTACCGAATCGGCAAAGAAATCATGGTGGAGGAAAAAACCGACACCTACACCCTCCGCGCCAAAACCGGCTGGGCCGACACCAAACCCACGCACGTGGGCTGGTACGTCGGCTATGTGGAAACGAAAGGCAATGTCTATTTCTTCGCCACGCGCCTGTATCAGCCTGACGCCCGGCAGAGCGACCGCTTCGGCAGTCAGCGGAAGGAAATTACGAGAAAGATATTGGGTGATTTAGGTGTTTTGTGAAAAGGCCAACAGTAGGACGCAGTAACTAATGATTTCAGGAAAAACTGCCTTGGTTCTAACCAAATAAAAATGGGTTAACTTTGTCTTAACTTCTTATAACAAGTCTCAATATGATTGAATTACCCTTGCCATTTGTCCAGCATCATGAAGCAATGATTGTTCTTTGCGAAAAATTTGGGGTGGATAAACTGTACGTTTTCGGCTCGGTTGCTAAGAACCAATTCAATTCGAAGTCGAGCGACATCGACCTATTAGTCGAGATGGAACCCATGCCACCGATTGAAAGAGGGGAAAACCTGATGAGTCTTTGGGATGCCTTCGAGTACTTGTTCGCTCGGAAAGTCGATTTGTTGACCGACCAGCCCATTCGTAATCCTTATTTGCGGCAAAACATCGAGGAGACCAAACGACTGATCTATGACCGAAAAAGGACGGAAGTACCTTTCTGACATCTTGCTGGCGATTGAGCTGATCGAAGAATTCATGGGAGGAATCGGCAGCTATGGTGAATATAGGAAGGATGCAAAAACGAAGAGTGCGGTCGAACGGCAATTGGGCATAATTGGGGAGGCTGTAAATCAATTCAGAAGAGCAGAAACGAATTTCGAACTGAGCCATGCGCGCCAAGTCGTCACTTTTCGGAACCGTTTGATCCATGCCTATGATAGCGTAGATGATTCCATTGTGTGGGCAATCGTCAAGAATCATCTTTCTATACTGAAAACAGAAGCAGAATTGGGTTTGACGAAGTAGCCACACCCAGGATTCTGTACCTTTGCCGCATGGAAAACCAGGCCAACCCCTTCGAGCAGTTCAAGCTCAACCGCCAACTACTCGACGCCATCGCCGACGCGGGCTATACCGAACCCACACCTATTCAGGAGCAGGCCATTCCGCTGGCGATGGCGGGACACGACGTGCTGGGCATCGCCCAAACCGGGACGGGTAAAACGGCCGCCTTCGTGCTGCCGCTACTCATGAAGATAAAGTACGCGCAGGGTGCCGATCCCCGCGCCCTGATCTTGGCCCCGACGCGTGAACTGGTCATGCAGATTGCCAAAGCTGCCGAAGAACTAGGTAGCCACACCGACCTGCGCATCGTGGCTCTCTACGGTGGCGTCGGTCCGAAGGCGCAGATCGGAACCTTGCGGCAGGGCGTGGATATCCTGGTTACCACGCCGCAACGGTTTTTGGACTTATACGCCAAGGAAGAAATCGTGTTGAAACACATCAAGACGATGGTACTTGACGAGGCCGATAAGATGCTGGACATGGGCTTCATGCCGCAAATCCGGCGCATTCTGGAAGTGATTCCTACCAAGCGACAGAACCTGCTCTTCTCGGCTACTTTTCAGGAAAAGGTTGAGAAGTTCTCCTACGAGTTTCTGGAATTCCCAATG
>NZ_JBGSXF010000288.1:0-6665 GCF_041751555.1 Persicitalea sp.
TGAACTGTAACCAGAAGAAAATTCCGCTGCTGTTTTTCCACGATGTCACGGGCTTCATGGTCGGTAGCCGCGCCGAGCAGGGCGGTATCATCAAAGACGGAGCCAAGATGGTCAACGCCGTGGCCAACTCAGTGGTACCGAAATTTACCTTCATTGTCGGCAATTCCTACGGGGCTGGTAACTACGCCATGTGCGGAAAGGCCTACGACCCACGCCTGATTTACGCCTGGCCCACCGCCCAAGTGGCCGTGATGAGTGGGGGCGCCGCCGCCAAAACCCTTGTCCAAATCGAATCTGCCTCGCTCAAATCTAAGGGAAAGGAACTCAGCGAAGAAGCCGAGGCCGAACTCCTGAAAGAAATTACCGACCGCTACGACGCGCAACTCTCGCCCTATTACGCTGCCGCCCGTCTGTGGGTGGATGGCATTATCGATCCGCGCGAAACGCGCCGCATTATTTCATTGGGCATCGAAGCGGCCAATCAAGCGCCGATTACGAAAGCATTCAATGTAGGAGTGATTCAGGTGTGATTTTTTCATGACGGCCTATCGGAAGTGGGAAGAAAAGCACATGTTCTCCTGTCCGTCAAAGCTTGTTTTCGATTAGTAGGAAAACACAACTACCTGAGCTAGATATAAAAAAGCGTCGCTAGTTTTTAGCGACGCTTTTGAAAATTTTTGGTTTTCCCGGATTAAAATTTAAAGGATATACCAGCTTGAAGTACGCCGAACCCAGAACCCAGTTCAGCGAAAATACCCAGATTGGGCTGGAAGTAGTACTTTCCGCCTATGTGGCCAAGGAAGTGTATTCCACCGTTATAGGCATTATTATAGATGCTGCCGCCAAGACCGTCTATGCTCCATGAGATATTACGATAACCCAAACCCAACCCGGCATATAAATCAATTTGATCGTTATCGAGATTCAGAAGTTCGTTAAAGTGGTATGAACCACGTGCACCGATAGTAAAAACCGACCAGCGAGCGCCAGAACCCAAATAATTGGATCGTCCAGAATATCCACCCAAAACCCCGACACTAATGGCTTCGTGGATTCCATATTCAAAGGAACCGCCGAAGCCGATTCCGCCTGCACCGTAAGTACCCAAACCCACACCAACGTTGAGAAGTTTGTCGCCTTGCTGGTAAGACTGCGCCATTACGCCCTCAGTGTAAAATGATATGAGGGCCACGACAAAGAGAGAGGAGATAAGTTTTTTCATGATGTAATAGATTTAACTCGTGAGTGATATACGCAAAGAAAAGAGATTATTGTGGTAAGGCAAAAAACAGAAGGTAGTAAGTTATTATTCGGTACGGGAAACCGATTGAACGGTGTTTTTAAAAGAGTAACGTTGCAAAACGAACCGATTAAAAGCAGATTTTCTGTCGATCTAGTGTACATTTATAGAGAACGAAACAATAATAGTAAGATGGAATCTCACGTTTCCTACCCCTCTCAGAAACCTTTTTCGCTAGACGAAGTTACTCGGCAATGCCGCGATTACCACTACTTTATGGAGAAACGTCGCTCACTGCGCTTCTTCTCAGACCACCCGGTATCGCGAGAAGCCATCGAGCAGATAATCATGTCTGCTTCCACCGCACCCTCGGGCGCGCACAAACAGCCGTGGACTTTCTGCGCGGTGAGCAATTCCGGTATAAAAAGCAAGATTCGGGCCGCAGCGGAAGCAGAGGAATACCGTAGCTACAACGGGCGTATGAGCGAAGAATGGCTCCGCGACCTGCAACCCTTCGGTACCGACTGGCGCAAGCCATTTCTGGAAACCGCCCCTTGGCTCATCATTGTCTTCCGACAGATTTACGGGTTAGGCGAAGCGGGAGAAAAGCAAACCCATTACTACGTGAACGAGTCGGTGGGCATTGCCTGCGGGTTTTTGCTCACGGCTATTCATCAGGCCGGCCTGGTAGCGCTCACGCATACCCCCAGTCCGATGGATTTCCTGACAAAACTACTGGAACGCCCCGCTAATGAAAGGCCCTTTCTCCTCATACCTGTTGGCTATGCCGCCCCGGACGCCACCGTTCCTGATTTGAGACGTAAGTCTAGCGAAGAGGTGATAGCCTGGTACGAATCAGGAGAAGGTTAAACAAATTCCGGTTTCAGTTTCTCCCTGACCCCCTTTTTGAACTTACCATTACCCTCTCATGTACCTTTACGTCAAGTCGCTCCACATTATATTTATCGTAAGCTGGTTTGCGGGGCTATTTTATATGCCGCGGCTGTTTGTCTATCATACGGAGGCCAACGATAAGCCTGAGCCAGAGCGTGGTATCTTGTTTCGGCAATTCGTCAAGATGGAAGGGCTGCTGTTTCGGGCAATCATGGTTCCGGCGTTGTGGTTGACGCTGATCACAGGCTTTACAATGCTGTACATTACACCTGCCTGGCTGAGTCAGGGGTGGATGCAGATCAAGCTGGGATTTGTGGCGGGGCTAATCGTTTACCACTTTTATACCCGAAAACTACTCCATGAATTGAAGGCGGAGCGGTTTCGGTTTTCTTCCTTACAACTTAGGCTTTGGAATGAGGTGGCTACTGTGTTCTTGTTCGCGATTGTGTTCTTAGTAGTGTTGAAAAGTGCCGTGCAGTGGATTTGGGGCGTCGTGGGGTTAGTGCTGTTTGCGGTAGTAATTATGGGAGCGGTTAGGTTGGCGAAAAAGGCGAGGGAAAAGCGCGGCGCTTGACTCTGCTGTCTTTTTTTGCTGGCGCAAAAATGACGGCCAGGATGGCCGTACCACAACAAAAAAGCCTTCGCGGATTGCGAAGGCTTCTTGCATTTGAAATGTGACGGAGGCGAGACTCGAACTCGCATGCTGTTAGGCACACGCCTCTGAAACGTGCGTGTCTACCAATTCCACCACTCCGCCAGCGTTTCCCTATTTGGGGCCACAAAGATAGTATTATGCGCGTGATTCGTGCAAGTTTTTTTGTGGAATTGATTTTTTGAATGACACAGCCGTTTGCGGAAGCGGAAGTAGGGGCGAACCCATGTATTCGCCCAAACGCGCGCCAGCCATCGGGCGACCGTGCAGCTTGCGCCAGCCATCGGGCGAACACATGGGTTCGCCCCTACAAATCCTCCTGCTATACTACCACCCGCTCGTGCATTTCAGGAATATGGATGCGGTCGAACCCTTCACGCTGTAATTTTAGTTTAAAGGCAGTTTGGGTGTCGTACTCACCGTGGACGAGGAAAAGTTGTTGTACGCGGCTGGCGTCTTGGCAGGATAGGAAATCGATCATTTCGTTGTAGTCGCCGTGAGCGGAGAAGGATTCCAGCGACTGAATGTTGGCTCTTACTTCATAATCCTGTCCGAAGATGCGAACGTTCTTTTCGCCGTATTTCAGTTGGCCCGCCAGCGTGTGGCGTGCGGCGTAGCCAACGAAAAGAATGGTAGTCGAAGGCTTTTCAATGTTGTTCTTGATGTGGTGCTTCACCCGCCCGGCTTCGGCCATACCCGAGGCTGAGATAATGATGCATGGCTCGTCGCGGTCGTTGATGGCCTTGGAGTCGGCTACGTCCGAGACGTAATGCAGGTACGGAAACGCAAAAGCATCGCCGTCGCGCTCAATGTATTCCAGAATATCCGGGTTAAAGCATTGCTCGTTGGCCTTCATGATGGCCGTGGCCTTGATCGCCAGCGGACTGTCGATGTACACCGGAATGCGGGGCAGGCGTCCCGCGCTCGAAAGGCGATCCAGCGCGTAAATCAGTTCCTGCGTCCGGTCCACGGCAAAAGCCGGGATAATCAGTTTGCCACGGTCTTCGACGCAACACTTGTGAACGATGCGTTGCAAGTGCGCCTGCAAATCGGGCTGTGCCTCGTGCAGGCGATCGCCGTAGGTGGATTCACAAATAATGAAGTCTGCTTGCGGGAAAGTGTCGGGTTTGCGGAGGATTTGGTCTTCGGGCCGGCCTATATCGCCCGTGAAGGTTAGTTTTTTGAAAGTACCGCTGTCCTTGATATTTAAGTGAACTGCTGCGCTGCCGATGATGTGGGCGGCGTCGGTAAAGAAAACATCGGTCTCATCTTTTCCCAATTGAAAGTTTTGGCCGTAACGTACGGGCTTCAACATGTCCAGGGCGCGCTTCGCGTCTTCGGAGTCGTAGAGCATTTCCAGTTGCTCCCGACCCTGCCGACGGCGACGCTTGTTGATGCGCTCCACGTCTTTTTCTTGAATATAAGCGCTGTCCATCAGCATGATTTGGAGCAAATCCGCCGTCGCGTGAGTACAGTAGATCGGCCCTTTGAAGCCCTGCTTCACCAGCCGTGGAATCAGCCCGCTGTGGTCGATGTGGGCGTGTGAAAGTACCAGATAATCGACCTCTCTTGGATCGAAACCGAAGTTCTGGTTCAGGTCGTCGGTTTGGATACCCTGAAAAAGCCCGCAGTCCAGCAGTATTTTGGTACCCAGGTCGGTAGTGATGAGGTGCTTGCTACCCGTAACGATTCGGGCCGCACCGTGGAATTGTAGTTGCATGTAGCGTGGGGGTGGTTAGGTGGCTTTTTTGTTAAGTGGCAGAGCGACAAAGCCGCAAAGCCACAAAGTTTTTTTAGTGGGAATTACACAACGTCGAACTACTTCTCAAGAAATGAAGGAAGATTCAGTTTATATGCATGTAGGGGACAAAATTACTTTCTATAAGACAACGTAGCCGTGCAGCGCCCTTTACTTTGTGGCTTTGTCGCTTTGTGCGGTCCGGCGTTCCGGCTCTGTGGCTTCTGACAACACAAAGACTCCCGCCAGATTCCTCCCTTGCTCTTCATAATCCAGGCCGAATCCGACGACGAAGCGGTTTTCAATTTCGAAGCCGAGGTAGCGGATGTTAACGTCCTCGCGCAGGGCGTCAGGCTTGTGGAGCAAGGTAGCGATTTCTACGCTGGCTGCGCCTTTTTGGCTTAGTTGGGCGGTGAGCTGAGCCATGGTCAGACCCGTGTCCACGATGTCTTCGACGATGACGACGTGCCTATCCTGTACGTCCTCTTCCAGGCCAATGATTTGCTTCACGCGACCCGACGACTCCATATTTTGGTAGGAAGAAAGCCGCACGAACGTGACTTCACAAGGGATTTGAATGTGCTTGAACAACTCGGCGGCGAACAGGAACGCCCCTTTCAATACGACGATGAACAATGGATTTTTATCCTGATAGTTTTTATCGAGTTGATCCGCCAACTCAATTATCCGTTTTTCCAGTTTGGCGGGTTCCAGAAAGGGAACGAAGGTTTTGTCTTTTATGGTAATCATAAACACATTAGGCATGGGTGCCCAAATTACCGCCTTTTTTAAAATTACTTCCCATCGCAAACGGAAAATTACGTTCCTGCGTTACTTAGAACAAGATTTTTGCGTTTGATTTTATGTTAAAAATAAACAAAATATATTCCCTCTTTCTGCTGCTTTCGGGCTCAATACCCCTGTCTTCGGCTTGGGCGCAGTCGCCCTACTCGCAGTCCGATCTGGACAAAAACTACGATATGCTGCTGGCCAATCCCGGTGTGCAGATCGAAGCGACGGAGGCCATCAACAAGCTTTACAACTACAAATTCGGCGACGCCGAGGCCGAATTCAACTGGCTGAAGTACCGCTATCCCAACCACCCCATGCCGCAGTTTCTGATGGGCCTGGCCGACTGGTGGAAAATCGTACCGAATACCGACAACCCGGCTTACGACAATCGCTTCCTGACCCGGATGGATTCGTGCATTTACCTGGCCGAAAAGCTGTACGACCAAAAAGAAAACAAAGTGGAACCCGCCTTTTTCCTAGCGGCGGCTTATGCCTTCAAAGGTCGGCTCTACGCCGAACGGCGACAGTGGACGAAGGCTACCTTCGCGGGAAAAAACGCTTTGAAATATCTTGAAAAAAGCAAAGGTTACGGCGACCTGAGTCCCGAACTGCTCTTTGGCGACGGCATTTACAACTATTACTCCGAGTGGATCCCCAAGGAATACCCGATTCTGAAACCCGTCCTGGTTTTTTTTCAAAAAGGAAACAAGAAGCTGGGTATTCAACAATTAGAGAAAGTAGCCAACAATGCTTTCTATACCCGCGTGGAAGCCCGCTATTTTCTTTTACAAATTTACAGCCTGGAAAATCAATACGGCAAAGCCTACGACATGGCCAAGTACATGTGGCAGACCTACCCAGATAACCCCTATTTCGAGCGCTATTTCTGCCGCTCAGCCTTCGTGACGGGCCATGCCGGCGAAGCGCAGCAGGCTGCCCGCAACATGCTGGACAAAATTGACCGCCGGATGCCCGGCTACGAAGGCGTGAGCGGCCGCAACGCGGCCTATGTGCTGGCTTACTATAAGTTCAACTACGAGAAAGATTACGACGGAGCCGCCGACTACTACCAAAAGGCCATCAATTTTTCGGTGCAGACCAAATCGCTGGATGCGGGCTATTACGTGTCGTCGCTATTGGGGTTGGGCAAGGTTGCCGAAGCACGAAAGGATATCGACGAAGCGCAGCGCTATTACAAACTGGCTCTGGACAAAGCCGACCGCAAGTCGAGCCAGCACGACGAGGCCAAAAAGGCCATCGACAGTCTCAAAAAATCTCGCCGCGAAGACCGCCGCAGTCGTCGGCGATGAAAACGGACTTCCGTTTTCGCCCTTACTTCACCAAAACCT
>NZ_JBGSXF010000289.1:0-22252 GCF_041751555.1 Persicitalea sp.
CTGGGCAGCCCGGTTCCGAAGTTCTCAGCAGGACTTGCCTTTACGCTGAAGTACAAGAATTTCGACTTGAACGTCTATGCCAACGGTACGGCGGGTAACAAGATTTTTAACCAGTCGAAGTGGTTCACCGATTTCTATCCCTCCTTTCAGGGATCGAGCAAGTCGGAGCGCATTAAGGATTCCTGGTCACCCGAAAACACTGGGGCCACGATTCCCATTTACGAATCGGCTTCCAATTTCAGCACCA
Source organism: Persicitalea sp. (assembly GCF_041751555.1). Taxonomy (NCBI): domain Bacteria; kingdom Pseudomonadati; phylum Bacteroidota; class Cytophagia; order Cytophagales; family Spirosomataceae; genus Persicitalea; species Persicitalea sp. The sequence goes on from NZ_JBGSXF010000289.1 coordinate 248, forward strand.
ACACCCAATCTAGTTCTTACTACGTAGAGGACGGCTCGTACTTACGGATACAGAACCTTTCCATTGGTTATACCTTACCCGCCAATGTACTGTCGCGAATCGGAATGCAGCGACTGCGGGTATTTGCCTCGACCAACAACGTGCTGACACTGACGAAGTACTCGGGCCTTGATCCTTCGGTGGGGGGTGATGCCGACACGAGCTTCGGTATCGACGTGGGTAACTACCCCATCACCCGCAGTTGGAACCTGGGCGTCAACCTCGGATTTTGATCAATGATTTCTGAACGGCAACGTTCCGTAGTTGAAAAACCTAAAATTTAAATAACAAAATGAAAAATATATCATTAAAAGGTTGGGCGATAATCGCCTCCGTTACGGCGGGACTCACTCTGGTGGGTGTCTCCTGTAATGACGACTTTCTGGAAATCCCGGCCACCGGGCAAATCAGCGAGGCGCAGTTAACTTCCAAGGCGGGCATCGAGGGGGCTCTCATTGCCACTTACTCCGTTCTGAATGGACGTAACAACCGCATGGCGAGTGCCTCCAACTGGGTGTGGGGCAGCATCCGCGGGGGTGACGCCAACAAGGGTACCGACCCCGGCGATTTCAGCGACATCAACCCCATCCAGCGTTTCGAAACACTTCCTACGCAGGGAGTGATACGTGATAGCTGGCGCGGTAACTTCGAGGGCGTGGCCCGGGCCAACAACGTGTTACGGCTTCTTGAAAAAGCCGACCCGGATGTGACCGCTGCCGACAAGAAGCGGATTTCAGCCGAAGCTCGCTTCCTGCGCGCCCACTTTTACTTCCAGTTGGTGCGTAACTTTGCCAACGTACCCATCGTAACCGAGGCCGACGACTACGGTACGGGCATCGAACTGATCAAGAACGACAAGCCCGTCTATCCTTTTATTGAGGAAGACATGAAGTACGCCGTAGCCAACCTGCCCGCTACTCAGGGAGCCGTGGGCCGGGCCAATAGTTGGGCGGCCAAGGCATATCTGGGCAAGATTTACTTGCAGCAGAAGAAGTACGCTGAGGCACTACCCATATTTACGGACGTGATCAACAACGGCGTTACTGCTGGCGGCAAGAAGTACGGACTGGTGCCGAAGTACGCGGATATTTTCAAAGCATCCAACGACAATAACCAAGAGTCGGTCTTTGCCATCCAGAACGCGGCCAACACAGGTTCGGTCAATAATGCCTTCCCAGATTTCGACCTAAACTACCCCTATAACACAGGTCCTAGCGGTCCCGGCAACTGCTGTGGGTTCTTCCAGCCCAGCTTCGAGCTGGTGAACTCGTTCCGCACTAACGCGACTGGACTGCCCCTGCTGGATGGAACTTACAACGACGCGGGAAAAGCGGTCAAGGTCGATTTTCCTTTGAAGTCAGCTGATCCCTTCACGCCTGATGCTGGTAATCTTGACCCCCGTCTGGATCACTCGGTGGGCCGTCGTGGAATCATGTACCTTGACTGGCAGCCTCACCCAGGTGCGGACTGGATCCGTAACCCAGCTAACGGTGGTCCGTATTCCCCCAAGAAGTTCACCTATTACAAGTCGGACCGCGGCTCGTTGCAGGACAACAGTTCCTGGACACCCGGCTACACAGCCCTCAACTTCCCAATCATTCGCTTTGCCGATGTGCTGCTTATGGCTGCCGAGGCCGAGATTGAGGCGGGTAGCTTAGCCAAGGCCATGGAATATACCAATATGGTGCGCCGCCGTGCGGCTAATCCCGACGGCTACGTGATGCAGGATGGCAAGCCCGCTGCCAAGTACACCATTATGGAATATCCGGCTGCTCAGTTTGCTACCAAGGAATCGGCCCGTACTGCCGTGCGCTTCGAGCGCAAGCTCGAACTCTCCGGCGAAGGCCACCGCTTCTACGATCTGGTTCGCTACGGAACGGCAGAAACCGTGCTGAACAATTACCTGACTTATGACTCTAAGTTCCTGCCCACTACGTTGGGTGGTGCTCGATTCACGGCGGGTAAGGACGAAATTCTTCCCATTCCGCAGGACGAAATAGACCTGCGAGGTGCCGAAGGACCCGGTACTCTGAAGCAGAATCCGGGGTATAAGTAAGCTTCATCGGTCTTGTTTCGTACCAAAAAAGGCAAGCCGTTCGGCTTGCCTTTTTTGGTATCTTTGGGAGTGCTTTTTGAATGATGAATAAGAGGACGCTTCAAGCAGTCGATAACTTGTATGGTTACGAAGATTTCGTAGCAAGAAAATATGGCAAAGTTCAAAATACAACTGGAGGAAAGCAGAGACAAGACATTGACCCTAATGGACATGCTGACTGTCTTCATGTGGGAATCGTAGTACTACGCTAATGGAAAAAAAGAGCAATCTGATTCAACTCATCAAAGACACGGTTTGCGCAACCGAACCTGATGCGACGCTGATCCTTTACGGTTCTTATGCGCGTGGAGATCAGAACGACGCGTCTGATATAGATTTACTGGTTGTGGTGGATAAAGAGAGTGTCACTCGAAACGATAAAGAAGGATAAAGTACCCGCTCTACGAAATAGAGTTCGCCACCGGAGCGATCATTAGCCTGCTTGTTTTTTCTAAGCAAGAATGGCACACCCGCCACCGGAACGCGCCTTTTTATGAAAATGTCAGCTTGGAAGGGCGAATCCTATGAGTGAGGAAGAACGTAACGATCTGGTAGATTATAGAATGAATTTAATAATTCAAGGATAAACACTCCTCTTCACCACCTTACTTTTGCAGCACCCAAAAACAAAGAACCCATAAATACAGCACAGATAATTTACGAACAATACAAAGTACTCCCCCAACGTGTGCGTGATGAACTCAAAGCCCTTATCGTTAATGAGGAAAACGAGGATAGTACATTGACTCTGATGGAGGAGATTGAGGCAGGCTTACGGGAAGTAAAGGCTATTCGTGAGGGGAAAATTGCCGGGATTTCCTACGAAGATTTAAAAAAAGAGATTCAGAGTGAGAAATAAAATTACTGTCACTTCATTCTTCGCCACTCGATTAAAGCGTTTGGTAAAGAAATTCTTTTCGCTAGAAGGTGAAATTGACTCCTTAATCCAACAACTGACCGAAGAGCCGACCTTGGGTATCCCATTGGGGGCGGACTTTACAAAATAAGAATAGCGAGTAAGAGCAAAGGGGGTGGTAAAAGTGGCGGTTTTAGAGTAATCATCTATTTAGTAAAAGAAAGGGAAGACGGGACGGACGTTTACCTGATTACGATGTTTGATAAATCGGAAGAAAGTACCATTAAAAAGGAGCAGCTAGTAAAGCTGATTAGCCAATTGTTAGAGCTTTGAAGCTTAATAAAAGATGCCTTATAAATATTTACGAAAACTAGCTTTCATTCTTCTGATCCTCCTCCTCGCTTCCTGCCGGGAAAAGGCCCTCTTCACCCTCCTGCCCGCCGAGGACACGGGCGTGACCTTCGCTAACCGCCTGACGGAAAACGACACGATGAATATCATCGACTTCGAGTACGTCTATAACGGCGGCGGCGTGGGCATCGCCGACCTGAACGGCGACAGTCTGCCCGACCTTGTTTTTTCGGGCAATCAGGTGAATAGCCAAATTTATATCAACAAAGGCGGGATGAAATTTGCCAACGTCAGCGATCAGGCGGGGCTTTCTAACCTGGGGCGCTGGTGTTCGGGCGTGAGTTTGGTGGATGTCAACGCCGATGGCAAGATGGACATCTACCTTTCGGCGACGACATTCAAAACCGAGTTGCAACGGGCCAATTTACTGTTTGTCAACCAGGGAAACGATGCCGAAGGCGTACCTCAATTCAAGGAAATGGCTGCTGAGTACGGCATCGCCGACACAGGCCATTCGATGCAGGCTGCCTTTTTCGACTACGACAACGACGGCGACCTCGACCTGTACGTCCTGATCGACACCATCGACGAATACCCCAACCTTTATCACAAAAAGAATACCGATGGCTCCTCACCTACCACCGACCGCCTCTACCGCTGCGACTGGGACGCCAAAGGCGGGCATCCGGTGTACGTAAACGTCTCCAAAGAAGCGGGTATCCAAACCGAAGGCTACGGCCTGGGCCTCAACATCACCGACTTCAACCGCGACGGCTTCAAGGATATTTACGTCACGAACGACTACCTATCGAACGACCTGTTGTATATCAACAACGGCGACGGAACATTCACCGACAGGGCCCAGAGTTACTTCAAACATACCAGCAACTCGGCTATGGGAAATGACGTCGCCGACCTCAACAACGATGGTCTTGCCGATGTGATGGCCCTCGATATGTTGCCCCGCGACAACGAGCGCAAGAAAAAACTCATGGGGGCGAATAGCTATCAGGGATACCTCAACAACGACCTATACGGCTTCACTTACGAGTACGTCCGCAATACGATGCAGATTAATATGGGCAATAAGCCCGGTACCAACGAGCCGATTTTTGCCGACATGGGCATGATGGCCGATGTGGCCGAAACCGATTGGAGCTGGACGCCACTGCTGGCCGATTTCGACCACGATGGCTATCGTGACCTGATCGTGACCAACGGCTTCCCACGCGATGTGACCGACCGCGATTTCGCCCAGTTTCGAGCAGAAAGCAGTACTGTGGCGACGAAAGATTATCTACTGAGTCAGATTCCAGCAGTGAAAATCAAAAACTTCGCCTTCCGTAACCGGGGTGATTTGACGTTTGAGAACGTGACCGAACAGTGGGGCATCGGCGTGCCGTCATTCTCTAACGGCGCGGCTTACGGCGATCTGGACGGAGACGGGGATTTGGACATGGTAGTCAACAATATCAACGACTCGGCCTTCGTCTATCGCAACAATCTGATGGAAACTCAGTCGGAGAAAAATCACTACCTGCGCGTAGCTTTTCAGGGCGGCGAACATAATGTGAATGGTTTGGGCGCACAGGTAGAGATCTTCTACGCCGATAGTCTGCGGCAAGTGTACGAGCATTCGCCCTACCGGGGGTACTTATCATCGGTGGAGCCGAGGGGTCATTTTGGTTTAGGCGAAGTAAAAACGGTGGACCGCGTCGTCGTCGTTTGGCCTAATGGTAAGCAACAGACGCTCAAAAATGTGAAAGCCGATCAGGTACTGACTGTCAGGCAGTCCGACGCTACTGAAACCTACACACCCGAGGCTTTGCCCGATCAGCTATTCCGCAATCTGACAGATTCGGTGGGAATCGACTATGTTCACGAGGAACCGGAATTCATCGACTTCAACGGCCAGAAACTTTTGCTGCACAAACTCTCGCAGTTTCCCCCGGCAGTCGCTACGGCGGATGTCGATGGCGATGGCCTGGCGGATTTGTTCGTGGGCGGTTCGCGGCAACATAAGGGAAGATTTTTCTTGCAGAGGTCAGACGGCACTTTCACCATCAAAGACCTGCTGCCCGGTGGAGAAGGTGTGGAAAAGCAATCGGAAGACATCGGCGTGTTGCTCTTCGATGCCGATGGCGACGGCGACAACGACCTCTACATCGCCAGCGGCAGTAACGAGCAAAACGCGGGCGACGCCAGCTACCAGGATCGGCTCTATCTCAACGATGGTAAGGGGAATTTCAGTCTGGCTCAAAACTCCCTACCCGACGCCAAAGTGAGTACTTCCTGCGTGCGGGCCACGGACTACGACCGCGACGGCGACCTCGACCTGTTCGTGGGTGGTCGAGTCGATCCGCAACATTATCCTCGCCCAGTAAATAGTTTTATTTTGAGGAATGATTCTCAAAAGGGAAAGCCTAAATTCACTAATGTCACTCAGCAAATTGCGCCGCAACTCCAAAGTGGTGGCTTGATTTGCGACGCCCTCTGGACAGATTATAACAATGACGGCTTCGTGGATTTGATCGTGGCTGGCGAATGGACATCGCTGAAAGTCTTCCAAAATAAAAACGGAACCTTCGTCCCCGACGACGCGCTCAACGGCTATCTGGAAAAGTACAAAGGCTTCTGGAATAGCATCATTGGCGGCGACTTCGACAACGATGGCGACACGGATTATGTGGTAGGCAATACGGGCCTGAACAACCTCACACGTACCTCGGAGGAAACGCCGCTTACCATGGTGGCGGGTGACTTCAACCAGGACGGCATGTACGACGCCGTGCCGATGGTATATTATCCCACCGCCTCGGGCAAGCGGGAACTTGTACCCTTCCACGGCCGCGAGGATATGATCAAGCAGATGATTCCGATGCGGGCCAGGTACCAGACCTACAACGACTTTGCGAAAGCGACTTTCGACAACCTCCTGACTGAAGAACAGCGTAAGGAAGCCGTTGTGCTACAAGCCAACTACCTCAAGTCTTCTTACATCGAAAACAAAGGCAACGGACAGTTCGAGTTGCGTCCGCTGCCTGCTCTGGCCCAGGTGGCACCCATCAATGGTATGATCGCCGACGATTTCGACGCGGACGGAAATCTGGATGTACTACTGGTAGCGAACGATTTCAGCAACGAGGTGAGCGTGGGCCGCTTCGATGCTTCCAACGGCCTGCTGCTGAAAGGGAACGGAAAAGGTAGTTTTACGGCGCTAACCCAGGCCACGACGGGATTTTACGTACCCGGCAACGCCAAAGGGCTGGTGCAACTACCCGATGCTCAGGGCAATCGCTTGATTGTCGCTACCCAAAATCGCGGGCCGATGCGCGTATTCGGAAAGCAGGAAGAAATGAGGTGGTTAGCCGTGAAGTCCGACGACGCTTACGCTTTGGTTACGTTCAAAAACGGAACGACGCGCCGGTACGAATTGTACTACGGCGCGTCGTTCCTCTCTCAATCGGTGCGGCAGATTCCGCTCGTTGGTCAGGTAGTTGGGGTAGAAATCGTTGATTTCAAAGGCAAGAAGCGAGCGGTAGATTTGAAAACTAACGCCTCTCTAATCAACCCACGCTTCCCTCCAAGCTGATTGCCAGCAGTTTCTGTGCTTCCACGGCAAACTCCATCGGTAGTTGGTTTAAAACCTCCTTGGCGTAGCCGTTTACAATCAGAGCTACGGCCTGCTCGGTACCGATGCCGCGCTGATTGCAGTAGAATAAAATATCTTCACCGATTTTTGACGTTGTCGCCTCATGTTCCACCGTGGCGGTCGGGTTGCTGACCTCGATGTAGGGGAACGTATGCGCTCCGCAGCGATCACCCAGCAGCAGCGAGTCGCACTGCGAGAAATTACGGGCGTTGTCGGCGCGTTTCATTACATCTACCAGGCCGCGGTAAGAGTTTTGGCTCTTTCCAGCGGAAATACCCTTCGCCACGATGCGACTCTTGGAGATTTTGCCAATGTGAATCATCTTAGTACCTGGGTCGGCTTGCTGGTAGTTATTCGTTACCGCCACCGAATAGAACTCACCAATGGAATTATCGCCTTTCAGAATCACGGAAGGGTACTTCCAGGTAATGGCTGATCCCGTCTCGACCTGCGTCCATGAAATTTTGGAATTGTCTCCGTCGCAGAGGCCGCGCTTAGTTACGAAATTATAGATTCCGCCCTTGCCGTTCTTGTCGCCGGGATACCAGTTCTGCACGGTCGAGTACTTTACTTCCGCGCCTTCATGAGCAAAAATCTCGACCACGGCGGCGTGGAGTTGGTTCTCGTCGCGCATCGGGGCCGTGCAGCCTTCGAGGTAGCTAACGTAGCTGCCTTCGTCGGCGATGATGAGCGTCCGCTCGAACTGCCCGGTACCAGCGGCGTTGATACGGAAATAGGTCGAAAGTTCCATCGGGCAACGCACGCCCTTGGGAATATAGACAAACGAGCCGTCGGAGAAAACTGCCGAGTTGAGACCCGCGTAAAAATTATCTTTGGGCGGCACCACCGAGCCAAGGTACTTCTTGACCAGATCGGGATGCTCCTTGATTGCTTCCGTGATAGAACAAAAGATGATCCCCTTTTCTCTGAGAGATTCTTTAAAAGTGGTGAAGACCGACTCCGAATCCATGACCGCATCCACGGCTACATTGGAAATACGCTTCTGCTCGTCCAGCGAAATACCCAGCCGCTCGAACGTGTCGCGCAATTGCGGATCCACCTCGTCCATGCTGCCGAGTTGCTTCTTTTGCTTGGGCGCCGAATAGTACTTGATAGACTGTAGGTCGATGTGGGGATAGGTGACATTAGCCCAATCGGGTTCGAATGTTTTCAGCCAGGCGCGGTAGGCTTTCAGTCGCCATTCCAGCATCCATTCCGGTTCATTTTTCTTAGCCGAAATGAAGCGAACGATGTCCTCGTCCAGGCCGGGAGGGGCCTCGTCGGCCTCAATGTCCGTCACAAATCCGTACTTATATTCGGTGCTGGTAATCTCTTCCAGCAGTTCTGCTTCCTTATTCATATTGCAATTGGGGTTACCTTATTAGGGATACGGTCTGATAACAACCGATCGCCTTGTTCAGTTTGGCATTCCCACAAAAATATAGAAAAATTCTAAATAAGTCGGCTTAGGCTTGGAATGGCTGTTTTGCGCCAAAGCAACCTATTGGTGAATAGGCCCGTACCCATTGTTGATCTAGTCCTGTCCTGCCTATGTGTAAAAGTCAGGTCTGAGAATTATTACTATTTATTCACTATCAAAACCTTTATTTTATGAAAAAAGTCATCAAAACCGCCACTGCCCTCATGCTCCCCGTCCTGATTTCGCTTTCGGGCTGTGTGAAAGACCACGACATCGACCAGCGGAAGGTCTTCAAGGTAGTCATCGAGAATGTATCGACTCCTAACCTTCTGCCCACTAACCGCGCCATGGGGACTGTACCACTTTCACCTGGCGTGTATGCCATCTACGACGGCGCTGACCCGATGTTTATGCTCAATCAGCCAGCTAACCTGGGAACCGAACATATCGCGGAAGACGGGGCCACCGATGTACTGGCTGCCGCCATGCTCGCTAACTCCGCCGTGTACTCTTCGGGCGTATTCAAATCAGCCGCCGCCAGCGGCCCGCCTATTTTTGCCGGAGAATCGATCGAATTCATGGTCAACGCCAAGCCAAGCGATAAGCTACAAATAGAGACGATGTTCGTACAGTCCAACGACTGGTTCATCAGCTTTAAGAACGGCGGCCTTGCTCTGTTTGCGGGCAACTCGCCCATCAGTGGCGATATGACTGGTCAACTGGAAATATACGACGCCGGCACCGAGGCCGATACTGCACCCGGCACAGGTCCCGACCAGAAGCCCGTACAAATGCCAGCTTCGACAATCGTAGGCCCGCAGGATTCCGAGCCCAACATTAAGGTAGCCCGCGATCGGCATACGGGATTCAACGTGCCAGCTACGGCATCGGTGATTAAGGTGACGGTGACGCCACAATGATTTTCGAGCATATTCAAGCTAAAAAAATGCGTCTCTCTCTCGGAGGGCCGCATTTTTTTATAGACCAAAACTCACTAATCATCCGTCGCTTAGGGAATGAGTGCGATCACAAATAATACCGTAATGTGGTAGTATGCGCATAATTGACAATATTGTGACCCGAACCAAAACACTAAACTACTATGCAATACCGAAGATTTGGCCGTACTGATTGGCAAGTAAGCGAGATAGGCTACGGCATGTGGGGCCTGGCGGGCTGGACAGGGTCCGATATTGAGGAAGTGAATGCTTCCCTCGACCTGGCCGTGGAGCTGGGCTGCAACTTTTTTGACACCGCCTGGGGCTACGCCGAGGGCAAGAGCGAACAGATTCTGGGTGAATTGATGAAGCGCAATCCCGATAAAAAACTCTATGCAGCTACCAAAATTCCGCCCAAAAACCGGAACTGGCCTTCACAGCCCGAATTCTCGCTGGAGGAGGTGTTTCCTGCCGACTACATCGTGGAATACACTGAGAAGAGCCTGAAGAATCTGGGCGTTGAAACCATTGACCTTATGCAGTTCCACGTCTGGGAAGACGGCTGGGCCGGGCGCGAGGAGTGGAAGGAAGCGATTCAAAAACTCACGCAGCAGGGCAAAGTACAGGCCTGGGGCATTAGTGTGAACCGCTGGGAGCCGGACAATTCACTGGAAACGATCAAAACCGGACTTATCGACGCTGTGCAGGTGATCTACAACATTTTTGACCAAAATCCCGAAGACCACCTTTTCCCGCTTTGTAAAAAACACGACGTGGGCATCATCGCGCGGGTTCCCTTCGACGAAGGTACTTTGACGGGTACTTTCACCAAAGAGACTACCTTCCCCGAAAACGACTGGCGCTCCACCTACTTCGTTCCCGAAAACCTGAACAGCAGCGTCGATCATGCCAACGCTTTGAAGCCGCTCATTCCCGAAGGCATGAGCATGCCCGAAATGGCCCTCCGCTTCATTCTGGCCAACGACGACGTAGCCACTACCATCCCCGGAATGCGGAAACTACCGCATGTCAAGTCCAACATCGAGTCCAGTGATGGCCAAACCCTGCCCAAAGATTTATTACAAAAACTAAAAAACCACCGTTGGGATCGCCAACCTACCGAGTGGTCGCAGTAGTATGTATGTGGTACGGGCGTCCCGCCCGTTTTGGTAGCCTCGAAACGGGCGGGACGCCCGTACCACACTCGTTTGCCACTTATCCCCTTTATCTTCCGTTCGGGCCTTTTGATGCAACGCAGACTTCGTGGCTTCCCTCTTTGGGTTAAATCATTTATTACAACCCAAAACTTCAATAGCCATGAAGAACGTAAAAAAAATGCTTGCCGTTGCCTTGTGCAGCCTGATGATGTTTCCCACCCTTGCGGCACATGACACGGATTGCCAACAGAAGAAACCGCAGACCTTCGAGGTCGGAATGTACCGGGTCAAGGACTCGTTGAAAATGCGCCTGATGGTGGAGAAAAAGGTGGGACAAAAAGTAATAGTTCGGCTGCTTAATCAACAAGGGCAAGTACTGCACGAAGAGGTAGTCGGAAAGCGAATGCAGAAGTATGGCCGCAATTTCGATTTCTCGCAGATCGAGGACGGTCGCTACACTTTGGAAATAGCTAATGGTGAGGAGGTAGTGCAACGCTCGATCAACCTGACCACCACCGATCTCATCGAAACTCCCGCCCGAACGCTGGTCGCGATGAACTAGTCACCAGGCAGTTTCTACTTCACAATCAATTATCCTGAATTTTGCTGGTTACGCTGGCTATCCTGCCTGATCATTTGGTCAGGCAGGATAGCCAGCTATTGGCAATGTTGCCTTCGAGTAACCACAAGTCCTAAACTCTTGACGCCATGAGAATCATTAAAATCACCGTAACACTCTTCACTGCGGGCCTACTGTTTTGCACTAACTAAATGCTAAAGGATCATGGCAATCTTTTGAACCGCTCAATATTGTCGCAACGCTGACAGCGTTGAAGCAGCGTAGAATTGTGGCCTCTGACTCCTCCTCCACAACCTTCTCTTCTTTCGTCGTAACGAAATAAACATCGTCACTATCGGGACAGCCGTCAGGATTTTCGATATATGCGCCCCAGTGCCCTCTTGCTTTTCGAACGAGGCCTGCCTTCCTTCGTTAGGCCTCGCATGGCTTACTAACCGTGGAAGATCACGAAGTACTTTGTCAGCAGAAGATTTGTGCCACCGTCGGTAGCACAAATTTGAATTGCTGGAAGTTAAACATATATCTTTGTTCCATACGCCCAGGCGAAGCTCGATGACGAAGAATGACTACGAAGCAGGGGGGACGAAGACATGACAAATCGCTTATAATGACGAATACAATACGCTTCCTGATCGGGTTATTGTTACTGTGTTTACCACTTTTCAGGCAAGATTTTTTTGTAGCGCACGCCACTATATTCCCGCTCTATTTTTTTCTATTTCCTATCGGGTTGATCATAATACTCTGGTCAATTTCCGGTCGGCGCTTCTTTCGTCTGGGCGTGTGGTTGGGCGTCTTTATTTTTATTGAAGTCGCCTTAGTCGGGAGTGTTGTCTACATGGCTCATTATCAAAGGTACACCCCCTTGACGGACAGTTACTACTATTGGGTTCGGGGGCAGTATGGGTACTTCAAAAATACCACCAACTTTGATTCGAATCTATCTCGCTACGACTCCTCACTGACCTACCGCTTTCGACCAGGCATTACGGGCAGGTTTACCAACCCAGAATTTGATGTGGAGATCAAGACAAATTCGCTTGGCGTACGAGACGACGAAGCCAGCCTTCAGCAGCCGTCCATTGTTGTTCTGGGCGACTCTCACGCAATGGGGTGGGGCGTAGAGCACCAAGAGCGGTTTTCAGGAGTTCTTGAAAATCGCCTTCATGTGAAGGTACTCAACACCGCCATTACGTCTTACGGCACGCATCGGGAGACCAAGTTGCTTGACCAGGTTGATTTGGATTCTTGTCAGCTACTCATTATCCAATATTGCGAGAACGATTTGGAGGAGAATAAGGCCAATTTGATTGAGGCTCAGAACATCGGGATGGATAATGTTGCGTTCAAGGCCGCAGAAAAACAAAACACGATCAATAAAACCTATTTTCCGTTCAAAGGTATTTTCCTGGCCCTCCGCTGGCTGATTACAACCGGAATTAAAAGTGCCTTTCAACCTGCTTCCCAAGCTTCCCCTTCACCGGTTGTCGCCCCTCAGGCGACAAATTTCGATCACGCCGAAGCCTTTTTTCCGTATCTGAGCCGGGTAAGAGAGCGATACGAGGGGCCAATCATTGTCTTTGACCTGGGCGTTTACAACTACCCCATTGTGAAAGAGTTCCAGGCCTATCAGGCTCTCCATCCTACAGATAATATACATTTCGTCAATGTACACCCTTTGCTAACCCAACGAGAGTACTTCACCATCGATGATCATATCAATGCCCGTGGTCATGCCAAAATAGGGAAAACATTGGCTGATTTTATTCAAAAAATGGGTTGGTTGAAGTCCTACGAAGTTCCGATCAGCGATGTAGTTCCAGGTAGATAGTCTCGTTGGGCTTTGTCATGAGAGGTACCCCATCCAGCAAGGATTTTCCATTCACCAGGGTAGACTTGCCGGCCCTTTTTAGCCGATAATGCTTTTCAGGGCTTATCGGAAACCATTCCTGAAATTGATTGATCCGGGGATAGTCATGGGGCATGTTAAGATTGACGGCATGTAGTTCACTCCCAAATCTTACCTTCCCCGTCCAGCCCGAGGCGCTGCGGAGCGTGAGGTACAGGGCGCCCTCCTTCACCGCTGCCCCATAGACCAGGTCGGGCTGCCAGTTAGTCACCACAATCCCCGCCGTTTTCCAAAGGGCGTACATCAGAGAGGTACGGGCAAAATTGCCATCTCCGTGCCAGCCTTCGATGATCCCATCGGGCTTTTGCATTGCCCAAAGTACCTGGGTTTCGCTGTCTATCCATTGATCCAGCCCCGCTACCGGCTCTCGCAGGTACAGATTGAGGGCACCTTCGATGGCATCGGCATATCCGTCGGCGCTGCCGCCTTCCCAGTTGTGGCCGCGGAAGTGTTGATTCAGGGTACCCAGCGGTTTCAGTACCGCCTCCCGATAGGCCTCGGTATGGTCCATGAGGTACACCGTGTAAAAGGAGTTGAGAATATAGCCGTAGGTGTCGGCAAGGCGGGATGCTACGATCTCGCCCGTTTTTGGATTGAACTCATCGTAAAACATCCCGTGCTCATTCCTTCCTTTGGCCAGAATTACATCGAGTATTTCGTGAATGTAAGGCTGCCACTGCTTTTTTCGGGTGGGGTCAGCCTCTGCCACTACGGCGTACATCTCCACCAGTCCCGCTACGATTTCTCCGCCATGGTCGCGCAGTCGCAGGCGGTCCAGCGATCGGGTGGGTAGGTTAGCGTCGTTGAGGAAGTGATCGCCGATCTGTACCCCCCAGGCCAGCCACTTGGGGTCACGGGTCATCCAGTACATGCGGGCCAGTACTTGCAGCAGGTCACCGTTTACTTCCACCACAGCGCTGTTTCCGAAGAACTTGCCCCTGATTTCCGTCGGTACATCGATCAACTGATCCAGATCGGCCAGCATGCCCAGCATGCGTTCCGACCAGGGGCTGGGGCCCAGCCATTCCGTGAGGGGAATCAGGCCATCCTTCATGTACTCAGCGGCTCCGAACACGACCTGGCTGGTATCCACCTGCTCGTTTTCAAAGCCCTTTTTACAAAACGAATAGGTATCGGGCAGCCGTCCGATGCGCGACGTCAGGCGGGTTTCGGTGGTGAGCATGTCTTTCATCCGCCCCTCGAACAGCGCCGGGTCCAGCAGGGAGGACGTCATCACCATAAAAGGGTAGTTGTCGGCTGCCGCGTCCCAGGCGTTCCAGATACATGTGCTTTGCGTCAGGTTTCGCGGAATAAGCCCCGTGGTGCTATCGGCTTTACCCAGCCAGCCCGTCACGTACCGCTGGCACCGGCGAAAAGATTCGTTGGCCAGTTGACCGTTAGCAAGGGCTTGTTTGAAGTAGGCGTCATTTTCTGGCTTAGTCTGAGCTTGTGCGCGTGGGCACAATCCGCTAAAAACAGTTAGTAGCGTGGCAATGAGATACCAGGGAAGGGATGATTTCATTGGGAGCAGGACTGGGAGAGGAAATGAGGTGCTGCCGGAATAAGGAGGGATAGGGTAGTTTTTACTGAAATTCTTTGGTCTGGTACTTTGCGCCGAAAACGGCCAAATTGTTTATAGTCCGAGATAGTCCTTTGAAAGACATACGCATAACCTGGCAACGAAGGAAAATAACGAAATACAGAGTTTTTTTCCATCCATTCTACTATTTTATTTGCCGTCAAAACTCAAAAAAGGGGGGCTCAATGCCATTGAGTCGCAGGTACACGAGCGTTTCGGCCCGATGGTGGGCGATGTGCATGAAGGCGCGGAGCAGAAAATCACGTCCGCTGTGTTTTTTCCAGTAATCGTTGGACCCAAAGCCCGTTTTATCCAGCAGGCTTTCGTCCAGGTTTTCCAGAATTTCACTGCAGTGTTGATGGCAGCGCGTGTAGTACTCTTTCACCGTCGCTTTGTCCAGTTGCGTGGGCTCAGCCAGGGCGGGCTGCCCGACGATGTTCCCGATAAAGAAGATGTTCCAATGGGCCGCGTGGGTGTACTGCTTGCCAAAAGTCATCTGCGCGGGCGTTGGTTTGTACGCATAAATTTCGGCCGGCATCTTATCAAGTACTTTCAGACTGTACGATAGAGCCGTTTTCCAGCGGGGAAGGAAATCTTGAAGGATCGCACTATTGCTGGATATAGCCGCTGATTCCGGTAGTTGAGTTCCGGTAAAGAGGAGACTGCCTGAAATAGTTTTGAGGGCTTTGTTTCTATTCATAATTAGAGTTAGCATAGAGGTTGGGGGCTGCATAGCATGGGACAGGGACGGGAGGCTTACCTCTGCTAAGTACGCACCATTGAATTAGGTTCGAAAGTTTTTGTGGTTCGACCGACCCCCATAATTACTTTTTTCGCCATCTGCACGAATAATCCGTGACCTACTAATCCTTCGATTCCGTTCAATTCTGCCGCAAGGGATGAGGGATCTTTGATGAGGCCGAAGTTGGTATCAATAATATAATTTCCTTCATCAGTCAGGTATTCTGTCGTTCCTGTCCTTCTAACTATTCCATCACCATTCAATTTGCTTATTCGCTTCAGGACGAAGTTTGTGGCAAAAGGAATAACTTCAATCGGTAGTTTGAAGGCACCCAACACATCCACCTTTTTTGCAGAATCGACAATGATGATCAGGTCAGTGGTCATAGAAGCAACAATTTTTTCCCGGAGTAGTGCCCCACCACCTCCTTTGATCAAGTTGAGTGAAGGATCGAATTCGTCGGCACCGTCGACGGTTATATCGATGGTATCGACCTTGTTGATGTCTACAAGCGGAATGGCCAGGGAGGTCGCCAGATCTCGGGTGTGGTCGGAGGTAGGGATAGCCCTAATCTCCAATCCGTTTTTGACCAGCTTTCCGATCTCCCGGATCGCATAACCTGCCGTCGATCCGCTACCGAGCCCTACGGTCTGGCCGTCGAACAACAGTTTAACTGCTTCTTTGGCAGCTAATTCCTTCTCAAATTCTATCGATATATTCATCTGCCCGGCGATTCGATTTTTGCTTAGTGAGGCTAAAATCGTCAAAATTAGCATATAAAACATTTCACCGTGGGTTCTATGTGTTTGTCATAGAAATTCACGGATTAGACTATTGAGAACGAGGGCACCATTTTTTTAGCGATAGCCGAAGAACACTTTGACCAATCCATTCCCCCACGTAATGAATTTTTTTTTCCGATCATTACTGTTCGGCGGACTGCTGCTGGCAGCGGCTTGTTCCACCGAGCAGAGTAAAACAACCACGACAGACGCAGACGCCAGCGGCGCATCCCCAGGCATGAGCGAGCCCGATCCTGCTTTTAGCTACGATAAAAAAGCAGCGGGTGATTCCCTGAAACAGTGGGTGGACTCGACTTCGCTGGCCATAGATTTCCCGAAAATAGATGAAAAAAAGCAAGCCCCTCAACTGTACGTTTTTTATAAGGGTAGCAATTTTAGCCCCGCCTGGGGCATCGGCACCTCGCAAGAAATGATTGAAACGATCAGCCAGATCGATCGTGAAGGCTTGAACCCCAACAATTTCCCGCTCGATGAATTGCGCTCCCTGGTGGATAGCGCCAAACGTGGAAATGTCTCCGCCGAAACCGGAGCGCAACTCGACCTGATGCTGTCGGCATGCTACCTCAAGTTGGCCGACCTGCTGGCTACCGGGAAAATCAAGGCCGACCAACTGTCGGACGACTGGCACATCAAGGATCAGGTACCGGATTCGTTGGCCGTTCAATTGAAGCGGGCGGTATCAGGACAAGTACAGTCTTCGCTCTCCCAGCTCCGTCCCGGCTTTGGTCAGTATACCAAATTGCGCCAGCACCTGGCGCGGTACCGTAAGTTGTTGGCAGCAGGTGGCTGGTCTACGGTGGAGGAGGGGCCCGACCTGGCACCGGGCGATTCGAGTCAGCAGGTCATCGCCATTCGGCGCCGGCTTGCCGTCACGGGCGACCTCAATGCGCCTTCCACCGAACGCCCGCAAAGCGCCCGTTACGATTCCAGCCTGATTCAGGCAGTCAATCGCTACCAGCAACGCAATGGGCTCACTGTGCAGGCTAAAATTACCGACCGCATGGTGCAGATTATGAATATCTCCGCCGAGGAGCGGGTCAAGCAACTCATGCTTAACCTCGATCGTATCCGCTGGATTTCGACCGGGCCTATGCCAGATACTTACGCCATGGTGAACGTGCCTGAATACCGGCTGCACGTCGTGGAGGATGGCCAGGAGGTCAAGGTGATGCCGGTGGTAGTCGGGAAGGTAATGAACGCCACGCCGGTGTTCCAGGACCAGATCGAACATGTCGAATTCTCGCCCTACTGGAACGTGCCCACCAGTATTTCCACCGCCGAACTTTGGCCCCAAATCAGGGCAAGCAGCTCGTACCTGGATCGAAAACATATGGAGATTCTGGACGGCTGGGGTAGCAACGCACGGGTTGTGAGCCGGAGCAGCGTGGACTGGGGAAACCTGCGCAGCTATCGCATCCGGCAGAAACCTGGCCCGTGGAATGCCTTAGGACAGGTCAAGTTCATGTTTCCCAATCAGTATGCGATCTACCTGCACGATACTCCCTCCGAGCAACTCTTCGACGAAACCCGCCGGGCTTTCAGCCACGGTTGCATCCGTATCGCCGATCCCGCCTGGTTTGCCGACTGGATCCTGCCGCAGTTCAACCGCGAAGAGGTGACCGAAAAAATGAATAACCGACAGTTGGAAGTAGTAGAATTGGACCAGAATGTCCCGGTCTATATCGTCTACCTGACGGCTTTTGAAGATGGCCAGGGAAGGCTCAATTTTCGCCCTGATCTTTACGGGATGGATGAAAGACTGACGCCAGAGTTTGACCAGTAGGTGGTTTGGTTACCGAATGCGTCACCAGTGGTATTATCAAAATAGCTTGAGGCTCACTTTTTCATAAAATGCATCTTGATAAAATCAGGAATTATGTCAAAGTCGGTAGGCAGGGTACCGTGTCCGCTCCCGTGCATATAGTAGCCGAGATCGTTCAGGGCCGGAGTTTCTGCCTCGGGCCACATCGTAGAGGACCTCGCACAACTCGCTGACGGTTGAAGACTACAAACTCCGAATATCAGACTGCCGATGATAGAAAAATACAGAATAATTGAAAACTAGAAAGTACGGGGCGAAATTATCCTATCAGTCAAACAAGCCACCTGCCAGGTACTGCCTGTGCCGGTGTCTGACGGGCAAGGCGGCCTACGAGCGAATCGACGAGCCGCAGCGCGGCCACGGACGCATTGGCCAGCGCAGCTACGCCTGTCACAGTCTACCATCCAACGCGTTGGCCGCCCGCTGGTGCAAGGTAGGCATGGGACCTGCGTCGCCGTTACCCGTACTCGTAATAGCCTGGAAGGTACGCCGGTAAGCCAGCAGACGCACTACTACGTCAGCAACGCCCGCCCTGCTGATCAGGAAGAGGCAGAGGAGATTTTCGACGCCATCCGCCGACATTGGCTCCTCGAAGTGACGCACCACTACCGGGACGAGACTTTGGCCGAGGATGACCTGAAAACTAAGAGCCAGCCCGTCAGCAAGACCATGAGCAGTTTGAGGACACTGGCAGTCAATCTATTGAAGCGAATGAAGCCGAAGAACATGGCCGCTCAAATCGATAAGTTTGCCGACAATTTCAATGCACTGATTCAATTCATGACCCAACAAATGGTTTTATAAGAAAACCCTGTGTTACTGATTTACAGAACACTACAAAGATGTGTATATACTTAAGTTGGGGATACAGACCACGGATTAGGAACTAGGGGCATATTTCATGAGTAGTCCTGAAAATGTTGTTCTAAAATTTCTGTCAGGAATTCTTTACTTAGAGGTTTTGTTTCAAAGCCCGTTACGTCTTGTATTTCCTTTGCCCTTTTTATATCATCAGGATTTGCTGACGTTGTCAATATAACGATAAGCACTTTGGCTTTTTGAGCTAAACTTAGATTTTTGTATGCGTCCAAAAATTCCCATCCGTTCATTTTAGGCATATTTAGGTCTAAAAATATGAGATCGGGTGGGCTGATATTTTCATTTTTCAGATATGCCATTGCTTCGATACCATTATTAGCAGTATCAATATTATTGACAATGTCCATTTCTGAAATAATAATTTGATGATAGAAATTATCATCATCATCATCATCAACTAATAAAATACAGTTTAATTTTTTTTTCATAATATATTTGTATCAACTTTTGGTATTGTAAAATAGAATGTGCTTCCTTTTCCGAATTCTGATTCAACCCATATTTCCCCTCCGTGCAGTTCAATAATTTTTTTGCACAATGAAAGTCCTATGCCAGTACCTGCATATTCAAAACGGGTGTGAAGACGTTGAAAAATTATGAATATCCTATTGTAATAATCTTTTTCTATTCCAATACCATTGTCTTCTATGGTGAATAGAAATTCTTTTCCTGTGTCACAGGCTGAAATGTTTATAACAGGGACAATGTCTTTCTTTTTGAATTTGATTGCATTGAGTATTAGGTTTTGAAAAACTGATTTTAAGTCGTAGCAATTTATGACGGGTAATTTTTTGACATGAATTTCGGCACCGCTTTCTTTTATAATGGCTGTCAGGTCGATTAAAATTTCGTGTACTAATTTATCGCAATCCATTGCTCTCAAGGCCATGTCTTTTCCTACTCTGGAATATTCAAGCAAGTCAAAGATGAGCTTTGACATACGGTTTGCGCCTCCGCTTATCAAGCCCATGTATTCATTAATTTCCTTATTGGGATATTTCTCTAACTTTTGCGCTAATAGCTTTGAGAAATTGGAAATACTTCTAAGTGGTTCTTGCAAGTCATGGGAAGCAGCATAGGCGAATTGTTCAATCTCTTTGTTCTTTCTTTCTAATTCAATATTGTACTGAATTAGTTTTTTTTCGGCTCTGTCCTGTTCAGTAATATCCTGCACAGTGCCCACCATCCTGGTGACTTTCCCAATAGCGTTAAGGATTATTTTGCCTATTCCCTGGATAACCTTTTTACTGCCATCGGGTAAGACAATAGTAAACCTAACGGGAACACTCTCAAATTCCAGAGTGCTTTTTTCTTTAAATGCATATATGGCTTCCCTAATATTGTTCTTAACTCTTGCCTTCGTACTCTCGATATCCTCTGGCAACATACGCTCCAGTGCTTTTTCAAAACTCACTTCGAATCGTTCATTGCCGTATCCGTAAACGTTATACATCTCGTTTGACCATTGGACTTTATGAGTGTCCAAATTCATCTCCCAGTTTCCTATTTTTGCTAATCGTTGTGCATCGTTGAGTTTTTCTTCACTTAGTTTTAATTCGTGTATATGGAATTCGAGCTCTTCAGCCATGGTATTTAAGCCAACAGCAATGGCATCTAATTCATCACCTGCTTCGCTTACCTCTATGGTTTCTGAAAAATCCATTCGGGTGATTTTTATCAGAGCATCCAGTATACTAGCAATTCTTTTTTCATTTTCCTGAATAAAATTTGTTTTTGATTCTAAATCCTGATTGGCTTGTATTCGTTCTTGAATATTGTTAGAAAGCTCTTTGGTCACAACATTAAACGAATTTGCCAGAACACCAATTTCGTCTTTTGAAAATACCTCTGCTTTTACATTAAAATCTCTATCGGAAATACTTTTTGAAACTTTCATGATTTCTTTCAACCCTTTTGATATACCTCTTTCAACAAAAAAAGTAAGTATCAGTCCGCTGAAACCAACTGTCAACACGATAGTGAGCAGTAGTGTCAATATAATATTTTCAAGCCAGCGTGCTCCTTCTCCCAGCGTGTAAGTAAACTCATTTTCCAGTGTTGTAAGTTTTTGATTGATTGGGTCCATTTCCTTAATAATCTCATCCAATTTATTTTGAGATGGGGACGGTAAATTTATCTCTGAATGTAATTTTCTGGCAATGGGTTCTAATTTAGAAATGACGGAATCTGCTTCTGTCCAGATGTTTATAGCTTTGTGAATATAAGATATAGTATTGAATCTTCGAAATAGTTTAATCATTCCATCAATATCATCAGGATGATTTCGCCCTTCCAATAGCCCTTGTCGGGCCAATTCTAAATCAGGATTTTTCTTTCTTAATTGCAACAGAGTTTTTTGGTCGCCCAAAGGCACTTTCATAAAATCATAAAATGCTTGTTCGTCTTTCTCACTATGGGTTTGAGAATACTGTTGCAAGTTGTAAACTGCATCTTTTTGTGCTTTTGACCATAATCCTTCTGCTCCTACAAAAGCTCTTACCGACGAAAGTGTATTTACAGCAAAGTAAAGTGTTCCCATTTCAATTGCAATAAGTACAGCCATAATACCTACCACAAAATACAATTTCCTGGCAATAGAAATATTATTAAACCATTTGAAAAAAGAAAATTTTGCCATTAATAGTTTGATTTTATAAATATTGCTTTAACCACTCTGTTGCTTCTACTTCGTCATTGAACATTTTTACTGGATAAGGTTGTTTCTTTATACTAAAAAAAAGGTTTGCTGCCATTTTTCCCACAGCAGATCGGGAAATTATGGCAACTGCTTTCACGACTTCTGGAATTACCTCGGCAGCGTAGTCGCGCATTTCTTTGTTTGCAGGGGGCGAATCGGTACTGTCAGAAAGCATGCAGACCTTCTCTCCGCCTGTTATTTTTCTGAATTCTTCCATCGTCTTTTTTGCCTCTTCTACCGTTTGCTGAGGAACTTTTTTAGCAACGGAGCAAAGAATTCCATTTTCATCAAACCAAACAGTTGAAGATGGTAATTCAATGACATTGGCATTTGGGGGTGGTACCATACTTTTATTTACAATTTTTATTGATTAAAATAATGTATTTTCATCCCGCACCGGAGACGGTCGGCCGCTGCCGTGCCGACGGTTGATAGCCATGAGGTTCGCCTGGTCGATTTCGCCCCAGAGGGGGGCCGACCGCAAC
>NZ_JBGSXF010000290.1:0-6784 GCF_041751555.1 Persicitalea sp.
GCCAATTCTGAAGGCAAAAGTTCAGCGGGCGATAAATACGAAACGACGCGCTCCATGAGCCAGCTCGACCGGAATATGCACGCCCGGCAGTACGAACAGGCCCGCCAGGAAAATACGATTCTTGAACGCCTAGAGGCGACACCGGAGCCGGACAGTTACGAGCGCGTGGCAATGGGATCTTTGGTAAAAACTACGGCAGGTTATTTTTATATCGCGGTGAGTGCTGGAGCAATCAAAATTGAAGACCAAACAGTAATGGTCGTGTCGGCAGCTTCCCCCGTCGGTAAGTCAATATTAGGCAAGCAAGTAGGGGAAACGGTTGCATTTCGGGGGAAAAACTGGAAAATCGAGGAGATTGAATAGCCTTATTTTCCCAAAACCAGACTCCCGTAAGCAGGTACCATTAGCTTTTGCAAACTCAGAGTTTTTTCCACGTTTGTTTGGAACAAAATCTTCGTAAAAGCCGCTGCCGCTTCTCCCAAATCTACCCTTCGAGTCCTTCCCGAGATATTGTGAATGACCAGAATCGGCTCCGTCGGATGCGTTCTGACGTAGGCGATTATTTTTTTGTCCTGGCCTGCGACGGGGGCCAGATTAGGCCGCCGAATTTGGCTCAGCGCCGGGTACTTCTTCCGCAGCGCGATTAGTCTTTTATAATGATTGAGCAAAGAATCGGCATCGGCCAATTGCGCCTCGGCTGAACGCACTACCCCGGATCGGGAGTAAAGCGGCTCGATCCAGCGGGTGCGTCCGGGATCGTCGGGCCGATCGGTCCAGAGGAATGGCTCACGGATATGCTGGTCGGGTTTTACGCCCAGCATTCCGATTTCTTCACCATAATAGATATAAGGCTGGCCGGGCAGCGTCAACAGCATCGTGGCCGCCAGTTTCATTTTGTTAATGCTCGCGCCCGCTACGCTGCCAATGCGATTTTGGTCGTGGTTGGTGAGCATGGTCGCATCTACGAAGTCGGGGTTGTGAGTACCGAAGATGCTGTAGTCTTCCCGCAATTTCTCAATAATTCCCTGCTCCTTTTTGACAAGCCCCTGATCTTTTCCGGTACGAATGATTCGCTGAATAGCAAAACTCAGGTCAAAGTGAAAATTTGCTTTCAAACCTTTGAAGTAAGGTGCAACCTCTTTGGCTTTGGCCCAAACTTCGCCAACCGTGTGAGCGTCGGACTTCGCTGCTTTCACAACTTGCCCGAATTCTTCCCAAAAGTCGATATTCTTCTCCCGCAGCCAGGGCGGATAAATGTGTCGTGCGGCGTCAAGACGGAAACCGTCCACGCCCACCTCGGTAAGCCAGTAGCGCACAATTTTATAAATCTCCTCGCGCAGGGCCTCGCTTTCGTAGTTAAGGTCGGGCATACCTTTCCAGAACATAGCATAATACTTTTCAGGATCACCAGGGTTGTCGTGCCAGGGAAAAATCACGTGAGCGTCGGCGGTTTCTTCGCGCTTTTTCACGCCTAATGCATCAATCATAGCGGGCGTCATCCACCAGTAAAAGTTACGGTATGGATCGTTGGCACCCATCCGCGCCTGCTCGAACCAGGGGTGCTGAACACTCGTGTGATTGATGACCAAGTCCATGTACAGCTTCATGCCGCGCGCATGGACTCCACTGAGTAACCGACGGAAATCGTCCTGCGTGCCGTATTCGGGATCAATGCCGTAGTAATCCATAACATCGTATTTGTGGTAGGTGGAGGACGGCTGAATCGGCGTGAGCCAAATCGCCTCTATACCCAAATCCTGCAAATAATCCAGTCGGGAAGTAATGCCATTCAGGTCACCGATGCCGTCGTCGTTGGAGTCACAGAAGGAGCGGACGAAGATTTCGTAGCAAATGCGGGGAGTGGTGACGGAGCAGCCCGCGCTATTGTGTGGTAGTTGAATCGTCAAATTGTGGAATTGATATCGATTTGGGGAACCTTGCCCGGAATGGGGTACTTCCTTTTATGCCTTTATTCTATAAAATAAGGTCTCAGCATATCATAAACCAAATGCGTAGGTAATCCCATGATCGTGTAGTAAGAACCCTCAATACGCTCGATGCCGATGAGTCCGATCCAGTCCTGAATCCCGTAACCGCCCGCTTTGTCGAAGGGCGGCTGGTACTTTACGTAGAAATCCAGTTCACTTCGGCTGAATTCGCGCAGTGTGACGGTGGCGATGTCAGTTTGGGTAGTCATGTTATTTCCGTCCAACAAACAAACCCCAGTAACTACCCGATGTGTTGTACCGGAGAGGCGTTGCAGCATCTCTGATGCCGCTGTTTCGTCAGCGGGCTTGTTCAGGATGAGGTCGTCCTTCACCACGATTGTATCGGCGCAAAGGATAATACTGTCCTTTGCAGCGTACTGAAATTGCTCCGCTTTCTTTTGGGCGAGATATGCGGGGACTTCGTCGGGCGGCATGGTCGTGGGAAAAACCTCGTCGGTGGGCCGTGCTTCGATAGAAAACTCGAAACCGCACTGCGCCAGAAGTTGTTGGCGGCGCGGCGAGTTAGAAGCCAGTATCAGCGGACGGGAGAGGGGGATGCGCATTGAAGTATTTTTGTAAATCAAACCGACAATTTACAGCAAAAGCGAAAAGAGTCACAGTATTTTAGGATAAAAACAAGAAAATAAACAGATAGATGTTTGTACATCATTTGTAAAAACGTTAGTTTTGCCAAATTTTTAAATTATATGTCCATCGAAGAAGCCATCAGGCAGAGCAGGTTTAGGTCTATTTACCACAAAATGGTAATCAATCTGACTTATACGGGCAATTGGATGGTGCATCAGCAGCATGTATTGTTGAGGGAACATGATATGACACCCCAGCAGTACAACGTTCTACGGATATTACGGGGCCATCATCCAAAACCCATGAAGGTAAATGCCATTACGGAAAGGATGTTGGATCAGACTTCCAATGCGTCTCGGCTAGTAGATAAGCTGATGGCTAAGAAGTTGTTGATTCGCGAAGTAAGCGTGACTGACCGCAGGGCAGTAGATGTAAAAATAACGACACAGGGTCTGGATTTGCTCATCACTATGGACCCAATAGTCGATGAATGGGAGAAAAAACTCCATACACTTAGTCTTGAAGAGGCAGTTCAGTTAAATGAACTTTTAGATAAATTACGTTCACCCGCTTAGGGCCATACTATACACACACAAACAAATCACGCACTATACACACACACTTTTTTTATTCTGTGCGTTCTCTCATTTTACAAAATCAATTGCAAGTATGAAGCTATTTAAACTAATGTCTTTGACCGCCGCCGCCGGGCTAATGCTGACGAGCGCGACACTGGTCGAAAAAATGCCTAAGGCTACTACCTACAAGGTGGATACTTCTAAGAGCGAATTGATCTGGCGGGGCAAGAAAGTGACGGGTGAGCACCACGGCACGATCGACCTGCAATCGGGTTCCTTTACGCTGGACGGCATGAAGCTGACGGGTGGCTCATTTGTGGCCGAGATGAATAGCATCAAGGATATTGACATTGCCGATAAGGACATGAATGGCAAACTCATTGGCCATTTGAAATCGGACGATTTCTTTGGTGTAGAAAAGCATCCTACTGCCAAGTTTGTTCTCACCAAAGCCGCTCCCAAATCTGGCGGCATGGTGGATGTGACGGGCGACCTGACGATTAAGGGCATCACCAAACCTGTTACTTTTCCCGTAACGGTAACTTCTTCAGGCGGCCAAGCGATGGTGAAGGGTACTATCGTAGTGGATCGCTCCAAGTACGACATGAAATTTCGTTCCAAGTCCTTCTTCGACGTTGCTACGCTGGGCGATAAGATGGTATATGACGACTTCGAGATTGAGGTGGATCTCGTAGGAATGAAATAAGTAAGCAACGTTTACGAGCGCTGTTCGCTCCGAATTAGCTATAACTGAGAGACTAAGTCAACGAGGTCGGTGTCCTGCGAAAGGGTGCCGACCTTTTTGCGTAAGCGGTACCTGGATTTGCGTAAAGAGTCGGTTGAAATGAAGACCATAAGTGGTCCAGTGCCAATCGGAAGTACTTCCATTGTCGACATAAATTCTTTTTGTTCAGACGGACTTCATTTTCTTTCAAATACCGGAAAGTCGTCCAGGTAGGCGATCTGCCCATTCCTTATTTCAAAACAAAAATGGCTCATTCCATTGGTAATCGCTAGATAAGCAGGACGTAGCGTGAAATTGTAGCGGGCGATCTGGGCAAAAGTAGCCGATGAGATTTTCACATCCGGGGACTTGCACTCTACCAATAGATGCGGCTGACCGTCGGTATTCAGAACCATAATGTCGGAGCGCTTGGCTAGTTTATTATAAAAAAGGCCGGTTTCGATCGCAAACAGCGACTTGGGGAACGAATACTGGTTGATTAGCAGATGTACGAAATGCTGACGTACCCATTCCTCGGGCGTAAGCATAATGTACTTGCGACGAATAATGTCATAAATGTGCGGTTTCCCGTTCAGCTCCTTAACTTTGTGCCCGAATGGAGGTAGATTCAACGATTCCATCCTTAAAACTACTGAATAGTTAGCCAATAAATCAATGAATACGAAGGAAGAGATCGTCAAGAATTGGCTACCACGCTACACAGGAACGCCCGCCGGGGAGTTTGGTGAGTATATCTTGCTTACCAACTTCATTAACTACGTCACGATGTTTGCGGAGAAATTCGACGTCGAAGTAAAGGGCATTGGGCGAGCCATGCAGACGGCTACCGCTAATAATATTACGATCGTTAACTTCGGTATGGGCAGTGCGATGGCAGCGACGGTGATGGATTTGCTGTCCGCAATTGATCCGAAAGCCGTTCTTTTTTTAGGAAAATGCGGTGGCTTAAAGAAAACACAAATTGGTGATTTTATTTTGCCCATCGCGGCCATTCGGGGCGAGGGAACCAGCAACGACTATATGCCAACTGAGATTCCTGCCTTACCTTCGTTTCGCTTACAGCGAACGGTTTCGTCGAGCATTGCGAAGCACGAGATGGATTATTGGACGGGTACGGTTTATACCACTAATCGTCGGATTTGGGAACACGACGAGAAGTTTAAGAAATATCTGCGGAAAATACGTTCAATCGCTATTGACATGGAGACGGCTACAATCTTCATAGTCGGCTTCGCTAATTCCATTCCCCACGGCGCATTGTTGCTGGTGTCGGACAACCCGATGATACCCGAAGGCGTCAAGACCGAAGAAAGCGATAAGAAAGTGACCTCGCTCTTTGTTCAAAAACACATTGATATTGGCATCGACGCACTCACTGAACTGGCTGAGTCTGGGGAGTCAGTGAAGCACCTGCGGTTTGAATGATGTGGTACGGGCTTCCAGCCCGTCTTGTAGGCCTAAACTTCTTGGTTTTGGGGCAAATTCAAAGCCAACGGGCAAGATGCCCGTACCACATTTGTTTACCTTTGCGGCATGAATTTGCAGGACAAAATATCTCATTCCCCTATTTTTCAGAAAATCGCCGAAGCGGCCCGTGCCGAAGGCGTGCAAACCTACGTCATCGGTGGTTTTGTACGGGATTTGTTATTGAAAAGAGCAAGTAAGGACATTGATATCGTTTGTGTGGGCAGCGGCATTGCTCTGGCCGAGCGACTGGCTAAGGTACTGGGGCCGGACGCTCACGTGGCGGTGTACAAAAACTTTGGCACCGCTCAGGTGAAAAGCGGTGATCTGGAAATAGAATTCGTCGGAGCCAGGAAAGAATCGTACCGCGCTGAATCGCGCAAGCCTATCGTGGAAGATGGTACTTTGAAAGATGACCAGAACCGCCGCGACTTTACCATCAACGCCCTTGGCATCAGCTTAAACGAAGCCGACTACGGCGAGTTGATCGATCCCTTCGATGGACTGCGCGATCTGCGGATGCGGATGTTACGTACTCCGCTGGAACCCGAGGTCACTTTCTCTGACGACCCACTACGCATGATGCGTGCCATCCGCTTTGCGTCGCAGCTCAATTTTGACATTGCGCCGGACACTTACGATGCCATCGCCGCCATGAAGGATCGCATCGAGATCGTGTCGATGGAGCGCATCACGGACGAATTGAACAAAATTATTTTGTCTAAAACGCCTTCTTATGGTTTCAAGCTATTGTACCAATGCGGTTTGCTGGAAAAAATATTTCCGGAAATGATTGCTCTGCATGGCGTGGAAATCATTGACGGTCGCGGTCATAAGGATAATTTCTACCATACCCTACAGGTACTTGACAACGTCTGCGAGTTCACCGACGACCTCTGGCTTCGCTGGGCGGCCCTGCTGCACGACATCGCTAAGCCCGCCACGAAACGCTTCGACAAGAAAGCGGGCTGGACTTTTCACAACCACGAGGAAGCTGGTGCGCGGATGGTGCCGCAGATATTCCGACGGATGAAGCTGCCGCTTAACGAGAAGATGAAATTTGTGCAAAAACTCGTTCGGCTGCACCTGCGACCCATCGTGCTGTCGCGCGAGGAAATCACCGATGCTGCCCTACGCCGCCTGTTGGTCGATGCGGGCTACGATCTGGAAGCTCTGATGAAGCTTTGCCGCGCCGACATAACGTCCAAAAACCCGCTGAAAGTCAAAAAGTACCTCGCCAATTTCGACTTGGTGGAGGAGCGACTGGAAGAATTGGAAGAAAGGGATAAATTGCGCAATTTCCAGCCCGTCATCACTGGAGAAATCATCATGCAGACCTTCAATCTGAAACCTTCCCGCGAAGTTGGCCTCATTAAAGAAGCCATCCGGGAAGCCATCCTCGAAGGCATCATCCCCAACGA
>NZ_JBGSXF010000291.1:0-2864 GCF_041751555.1 Persicitalea sp.
AATACCTGATCCTCCTTTCCCGGCGAAGTAGCTTCCAAAGTACCCCCTTTCGTTTGGAGTTTAGCGGCCGAGTACTTGTTTGTCGCCGGATCAAACCACTGCCCTGCGTAAACTACCCCCGAAGGGTTGTATAGCTTTACCGTCGCGGACTGCGGCAGGTACGCCATCACCGTTTTCCGGTCATCGGAGCGCAAGACGGAGATAAATTCGCCCGCTTCGCCATTTTCTACCAGTA
Organism: Persicitalea sp.; assembly: GCF_041751555.1. Lineage (NCBI taxonomy): Bacteria > Pseudomonadati > Bacteroidota > Cytophagia > Cytophagales > Spirosomataceae > Persicitalea > Persicitalea sp. Next base: position 236 of record NZ_JBGSXF010000291.1, read on the forward strand.
GTTCCTGAGCGGGTTTCAAGTTCCACCACTCGTGCTTGCGCATGAACTCGGCCAGGTAGCCGATCTGTACGCTACCGGGTTGCTTAATGCTCTCGTCCCAGGGGCGGAGAATGTGCGGTTTGCCGTGGTTCTCTATTTCTTCGCCTGCCCGTATCCACGGCCAGATGCCATTGGCGCCGTAGGTGATGCCCGCCACGGGCGTCGAGAACACGCTCCAGTAGCTGGCGTTGCGGATGTCGGTAGCATCGGAGTTTTTGTCGATGTCTTCGTAAACGGGTTCGAGGTTGATGAAGGCTTTAGGCGGTAGTTGTGACCACTCTTTCGCCACGGGGCCATCCGTGATCCACTTTTGGGTATCGGGCCGGGAGTTGTGGCCCGTTTGGTAACCCAGAATGTCCAGCCAGTCTTCGTGGGCGTATTCCTTACCAATCCAGGAGCGGCCGTGCGGGTGTTGCGCCACGACGCCCGGCGGTCGGGCGTTTCCATTTTCGCCGCCGAACACGCCGCGGCCGATGGTCTTCCAGCGTTGTTCGTACGTTTTGAGGTATTCCCCGTCGCCGCCCAGAATCCAAATCACCTGATGCCCGCCGTAGCGCGCGACCAGGTACTTCGCCAACATAATCGCCTCATCGTCGGGCAAGTGGTAGCCGGGGCTAAGTTCGCGGCCCGAACCGTTGGGCAACGCCCACAGCAGCACGGGCGCCGCGACGAGTCCGTGGGCGTTGATCTCGTCCACTTTTTTGTCCAGATGCTGGAAAAATTCAGGGTTAAGCGAAATGCGCCCACTACCCGTGAAGGCGACCTGTCCCTTGCTGTTTTTGGAACCGCCACGCCACTGCGTGGTCACAAACTGGATCACATTGTAATGGTTCGCGACGCGGTCTTTGAGGTAGGTGTCCCACTCGGCATCGGTCGATTTCAACGCCCCGTTCCAGGCCGTGCAGGCGGTGTAGAAAAAGGGCGTCCCGTCGGCGTGGCTGAGGTAGTACGACGCCTTGGGGCGGACGATCCCGCCTTTGGTGTAAATGTCGTGCGGACTGGTCTTATCCACAACCTGGAAAGTACCTTTCTGGCTGTTGAGTCCGGCGTTGTTTTTATCCGAGCATTCGGTGGCGTAGTTCCAGGTGCCGACTTCATCGGGCGCAAAGCGGACACGCCAAGTGGTGCCTCCGTCCCAGAAGCCGGAAATAGTATGAACCTTCCCCGCCGGGGAAGTGAACTTTGCGGTAAAGTTCTTGACTTCGTAGAGGGGGTTGTCGTAGGTTTTGTTGCTCTTGAAGGTCTGCTCGTACTTCATCCAGCGGCCCGTTTGGGCGTGAAGGTTGTACGAAACGATGAAGGTCAGGAGTAAGGCAAGCAATTGGCGCATCATATTCGGCTGTAGTTTTTTTTGTAAAAAAAGTGGTTGGGACGAAATATTTACTCCTGGAAAATTTTGGTTTTCGGCTATTTTTCGATCTCGGCGATGGCATTCATCACGCCGTTTTCTCCGGCAAGTTGTTCGGCTATCAGTTGGGCATTTTTATATAAAACTCCGGTATTTAAAAGTTTTCCGATACTGGTAAAGAAAGCCGCCTCCGAAAGATTTTTCAGCGCGATGGGTGGCACCGCCACGCCTTTTTCCTGCACGCGCTTCCCCCAAAACATCTGGTCGCCCATTGGGTGAAGCACCGGACAAATAAGCATCGGCTTCCCCGCCCGCAGGCACTCGGCGGTAGTACCCGCGCCGCCGTGGTGGACGACAGCCCGCACCAGCGGAAACAGTTTATCGTAGGGGGCGGAGTCAATCACCTTTATCGCAGAACTTCCCGCTAGTTTTTCGGTAGTTTCCAGTCCCCAACCCTTCATTATGATAAATCTGACGTCAAATTTTTGCGTCAACCGCAAAATGGTTTCCTGTAAATCAAACTTACTCTTGAACGGCATGCTGCCAAAGGTGAGCACCAGCGGCGGCTCACCTGAACGGATGAATTCGAGCAGGTCAGTGGGTAGCTCCTGCGAGGAAGTACCAAACCAGAAACCCGTGAAGGTCGCGCTGTCGGGGTAGTCCTGTGGCTTGGGGAGAAGCAGCGGACTGACGCCATAGAGGACGGGCGTTTGGGGTACTTTGAATTTTTTTGACAAACCTGCTTCTTCCCGAAAACGAGCGATGGGTTTGTTCATGATCTTCATGCCCGCGTTGGAGAGTCCATAACTCAGCTTATTGAGAAAAGACGGAATCGGCAGCCCGCTAAACGCCGGATTCGGGAATTTGGTAGTCGCTTGTATCGCCGGAACGACCAGCGCCCGCATCATTTTTTCGGGAAACTGGTCGGCGAAGCAGTCGCCCAGGGTTTTTACGTGATAAAGTACCTTGTCGCTCTCCTGTGCCAATCGGTAGAACTCCGTCAGGCACTGCTCCACCAAAGGGTACACCCAGGTGTTCAGGCTGCGACGAATGGCGAAGGGGTTGCCCCGCACCATCTTTTTGCCTTCGTCCGAATCCAGAATAGCCTGGTAGTCGGCTTCGACGGGTACAAAGCCGATGTCGTAGGATATTACCAGTTTCTCAAAATTTTTCCCAGTAGACAGTGTGACTTCGTGGCCGCGGCGTTGCAGCGCTTGGCCCAGGACGGCGTAGGGTTGCACG
>NZ_JBGSXF010000292.1:0-4182 GCF_041751555.1 Persicitalea sp.
GTCACCACGTCCCTGGGAATGATTGGTGTAGATAAAATCCCTACGCTGTTCATCGACGGAGGTTTTGCCAAGAACGAGATTTTCATGCAGCTGCTCGCTCGAAAATTCCCTGACAAAGAGGTATTCACTACCCTACTGCCCTACGCCGCTGCGCTTGGTGCTGCCTTGCATGTAACCCGGCCGAATACGTTCGAGTTTCCGGGGGAAATTGTGAAAGTGGAGGTCTGAGCAGCGTGGTTCTCGGGGTTAAATGGTGAAAAGGTCAAACGGTTAAGGGGCGTGAGAGATTCTCAATGCCCAGTACTATAAAGAAGAAATCGTAGAACACCGTTTAACCCTTGACCTTTTGGCCGTTTAACCTAATTTCAACTAATTCTGCTCCAATTAGTGTCGGACGCCCTTAGACTGTCCAAATGACCCCGGATGGCGGCGTAAGGAGGCGTTACCAAATCAGGATCGGCGTTCAGTATCGCTTCGGCGGAGTTACGGGCTTCTTTCAGGATGACGCCATCTTTGGCGAGATCCGCGATAATTAAGTCCATGATGCCACTTTGCTGGGTACCCGTGAGGTCACCGGGGCCGCGCAGTTCCAAATCTACCTCCGAAATCTCGAAGCCGTTATTGGTGCGGCACATCGTTTCCAGCCGTTTGCGCGTATCCTGACTGAGCTTGAAATCCGTCATCAGTACGCAGAAAGATTGCTCCGCGCCACGTCCCACGCGGCCCCGCAACTGATGCAACTGCGCCAGGCCGAAGCGTTCGGCGTTTTCGATCACCATTACTGACGCATTCGGTACGTTGACGCCCACCTCGATCACCGTCGTGGCGACCATGATCTTAGTTTCGTTTTTTACAAAACGCGCCATTTCGTAGTCCTTGTCCTGCGGCTTCATCCGGCCGTGCAAAATGCTCAGCGGCACATCAGGGAAGGAGCGGGAAATGCTTTCATAACCGTCCGTCAGATCCTTCAAATCCATTTTCTCGGACTCCTCGATCAGCGGATAAACGATATAGATTTGACGCCCCTTGGCGATTTCATCTCGCAAAAAACCAAACAAAGTAGCCCGGTACGCGTCGTAACGGTGGACGGTCTTGATCGGCTTACGTCCGGCGGGTAGTTCGTCAATCACGGAAATGTCCAAATCACCGTAAAGCGTCATGGCCAGCGTCCGGGGAATGGGCGTGGCGGTCATGACCATGATGTGCGGGTGGATTTCCTCGTTCTTGGCCCAAAGCTTGGAGCGCTGCGCTACGCCGAAGCGGTGCTGCTCGTCGATCACGCAGAAGCCCAGATTCTTGAACTGTACCACGTCCTCGATTAGGGCGTGGGTGCCGACGAGAATTTGCATAGAGCCGTCCAGCAATTCTTCATGCAGGATACGTCGCTGCTTTTTCTTGGTCGATCCCGTGAGCTTGCCGATGTTGATGCCCAGAAGCTCGGCGTACACTTTTAAGCCTTGATAGTGCTGGTCGGCCAGGATTTCGGTGGGGGCCATCAGGCAGGCCTGTGCATCGTTGTCGAGGGCCATGAGCATGGCGATGAAGGCTACGATAGTTTTTCCGGAACCCACGTCACCCTGCAGCAGCCGATTCATCTGGCGGCCTGTCTGGAAATCTTCACGGATTTCGTTCAGCACTCGCGCCTGGGCGTTGGTCAAGGCAAAAGGCAAATGGTTGTTATAAAAGTCTTTTAGCAGATCAACCTTGTCGAATACCTGTCCCGGATACTCGTTTTTCTGTAAAATCTTACTCTTGATGAGCCGCAACTGATTGTAGAATAGCTCCTCGAATTTGAGCCGTCGCGTGGCTTGGTGCAGATGCGCCTGCGAAGGCGGCAGGTGAATACTCCACAGCGCTTCGGCTTTAGAGATAAGGCGGTACTGCGTAATAAGCGATTCGGGCAGCGTTTCGCGGATGTGCGGCGTGGCAATTTCCAGCAACGTTTTCATCATCCGACTGATAGTGCGGCTATCCACCCGCCGCTTGCGGAGCATGTCGGTGAGCGGATAAATCGGCTGCCAAGTACCGCCGTTGACGTTCTCCGGGGTGAGCAGTTCTATATCGGGATGGGTGATGCTATATCGTCCGCCAAACTCGGTTGGCTTGCCGTACACAATGTAGTCGGCGTTCCTGCGCAGGCTTTTCTCAAACCATGATATCCCGTGAAACCATACCAGTTCCAGAATTCCCGTTCCATCGGTGAAAGTACCGACGAGCCGCTTTTTATGGCCTTCGCCCGTAACATGCCAATCTTTTAATCTGCCCTTGATTTGGGCGCCGGGCAGTAGTTCGTTCAGTTCGCTGATGCGGTGAAACAGTGAGCGATCCTCATGCCGGAAGGGATAATGTTGCAGCAGGTCGCCGTAGGTGAATATGTTCAGTTCCTTGTTGAGCAGCGCGGCCCGCTGCGGTCCTACGCCTTTAAGGAATTCTATTTTGGTTTCGAAAAAATTGGTACGTTCAGTCATGAAAGGCGGCTACTCCGGTTTTTCAAATTTACGAAAAACCGCGTATTGCAAGTTAAACCGCTTGCGCCGGGTTACCGAACACGGTAGCATTGGCCGCCACATCAGCGATGACCAGCGACCCAGCCCCAACGCGGGCGTTCTTGCCAATCTTTATGCCCGACACGAGCACTGCGCCCGTGCCAATGAACGCGCCTTCTTCTAATGTGACCCGATCGTTGATAACTGCTCCCGCTCCGATGTTTACAAAATCTCCAACGGTAGCGAAAGACTCCACGATGGCTCCCGACTGCAAATGGACGTGCTGACCGATGGTGGCCTGGGCTGCTACCGTCACGCGGGCACCCACAAAGTTGCCGTGACCCAGCGTGGCCATTTCAGAAACTACCGCTGTATCGTGAATGGCGTTGACGGGCATGGTTTTGCGGCGGTCGTTGAGCATGGCGACCAACTTCTCTCGCACGGGCCGCTCGCTGATGGCTACAAAGGCCTCACACTTGTTACCGATGATTTTCAAAAAACCACCATCGTCCGTATCTCCCAGAATGCTGACCTCACCGATTTCGGTGCCATGCAGTTCCTTGTTGTCGTCCAAAAAGCCATACACGACCACGCCGTTGCGCTGAAAAATATCGAGCGCCTGGCGGCCCAAAGCTCCCGCGCCAAAAATGAGTACTGGATTTTCCATTTTTAATTTTGAATGAGTGAATGAGTGAATGACAGAATGATGGAGTCGCCCATGTAGTGAATATTGGCGAAAGCAATATTCACTCATTCTATCATTCACTCATTCAAAATTGACTACAAGAACGTGATTCTGAAGACGAACGGACTGGAATAGGGGGAAATGTTTAGTCCGGTGGTAGGGCTGATCTGGCTGTTGTACGACAAATTGTAGAGAGCCGTGAAGTGGATACTGCGGGTGAAACGTCCGCCTAAAGGCTGGGTGTAGGCACCGCCGACGAGCGGCGAGCCGATCCAGGTGCGGGTGCGGTCCTGGCCAATACTGCTGTGTTGAACGTTGAGTCCTTCGTACTCGGCTTGCAGCGTAATCATTGGCAGGAGACTGTACATCAGGAAAATCCGGCCGCCGTAGTTGCTGGTAGAGCTCCGCAGACTGGCGCTTGCGCCCCGTGGCCGGTAGCTGGCGTACATATAGGTAAGACCGGCCCCCGCTACGAGTTTATCGGTTAGGTTAAGGCCCGCCATGGGCGAAAGGTTGATGTTGGTGTAGTTACCCAGGGATAGTCCGAAACTACCTCCCAGGCGCAGCCGATCCAAAATCGGCTGGGACCCTTCGTAGCGGGGACGGCCCTCGACGGGACGAGCCTCGGCCTTTTCCTGCTCGGCTTCGTTGGGGATGATGATGGTACTTTGGCGTTTCTGCTGGGGGAGCGTATCCTTTTTGTAGTATTCTTCATTCTGGGCAAAAGCCGTCAAGTGCAGACCAAGAATGGCTATCAGGAGTGGAATAAACCTTTTCATATCGGAAACGATTGTTAATTTTACTTTTCAGTAGTAACGAAACCCCCTGCGACTTTGGTTTGTTGGCGATTACGACACTACCCCCTCAACCCTCACAATTACCCTACCTCAGCTTTATGTACTACCGCATTGCCGTGCCGGTTCCTGATTCTCACTTTGCCGAAATAACCTATACAATCCCCACCAAAGGGAGCCAAGTTATTGACTTACAACTACCCGCCTGGCGACCGGG
>NZ_JBGSXF010000293.1:0-7997 GCF_041751555.1 Persicitalea sp.
AGGGCGAATAAAACGTTACCGAGTTGCATCGGACAGATTGAGAATGCATGACTTTGGAAAATATGACGATATATTGGAAGTCTGCGCTGGCCTGTGGAATGTTTACCTAATTGGCTGACTTACAACAATACAACAACTCTAATACAATAAAGATGGAGAAGTAATATGGGCAACTCAAGCTGGAGGTGATTCTTTAGGCGACAAATCTTATGGAGAAAATATTGCCGTGGACATTAATGGCAATGTTTTAATAACGGGTGAATTTAGAGGAAAGTCTACTTTTGGTGATACCACTTTTAACACCGAAAGCGGATACCATATGTTCCTGGCAAAATATGATAGCGATGGGCGATCTCTATGGGCTGTGAAAGGTGGAGGATATGGTGATAGCGTAGGTTTCGGGGTGGCTGTCGATAAGAAAGGTAGTATTTACTTGACGGGTTGTTTTGATGAATCTGCAAAGTTTGGAACTATAGAGTTGATTGGGGGTGAAAGAGGAAATTCAATGTTTCTAATCAAATACAATGAATATGGAGAAACGTTGTGGTCTGTTAGAGCAATAAGTACGGTTAGCGCTGGTGGACATGATCTAGTGGTTGATAGAAATGGTGATATATGTTTAATAGGACATTTTTATGGTACAGTCGATTTTGCACATTCTAGTCTTGCTAGTTTGTCATCCAATACTGATGGTGATACATTTATCGCAAAATATGATAGCTTAGGAAAAGAGATTTGGGTCAAAAAAATGGGGTCAACAGTTGAGATTGGAGGAAGCTCATTATGTGTTGATTCTGATGATAATATTATTATTACTGGGCATTTTAAAGGAACTGTAACTTTTGGTCCTGATGTGTTAGTATCAAGCGGGATATACTATGATATGTTCTTAGCAAAGTGCGATTCATTAGGTAACGAAATTTGGGCGATTAAACCCACAAAAACAACAGAGGCTGGTGGTAGTGGGGTAGTTGCAGATTCAAATAGTAATGTGTACGTGACGGGCCATTTTTATGATACTATTACTTTTGGGGAAGCATCTTTTAAGTCTAGTGGATTAAATGATATGTTCTTGATTAAATTTGATGAGTTTGGTCAAATTGAATGGGCAGTGAAAGGCGGAGGAAAAGGTGCAGATAATGGAGATGCAATAGGATTAGACAGAAATGAAATAATATATATAATGGGTGGTTTTACGAAAGGTGCCACTTTTGGTACTACTATCCTTGATACTAAAGAAAGAGGCAATCTGTATTTGGCGAAATATAGGCAGAAGTCTTCGTAGTCTTCCGCGAAAGTTGTGCGTAGTCTGCAAGACTGCGTACTAAACATGAAAAGCCGTTTTTAACGGCCCGAAGCCCAATTCCGCCTCAGTCACCCACTTCTCCTGACTGATATAGAGTTTCAGATCAAAAACAGTATCTTTGAATCATGACAACTTACCAGGCAAACGTACTGAATCCCAAGGCCGACAGATTGCTGAAAGACTTAGCAGACCTGGAACTGATTTCGCTTTCAGAGACTTCCGCTGATCCGTTCCTTATGGTTGTCAACCGATTGAGAAACAACGCCTGTGCCGCACCACCGACCCTTGAAGAAATTACCGAAGAAGTAGAAGCCGTCAGATACCGGCGTTCAGGATGATTTGGGCCAGTGTGTTTCGATTCCCTGCTTACGGATAAGCTGTTGAAATTCTTCCAGCTTTCTGCGATCTTCCCGTACTGCCCTTGGAATCAGATTCTGCTTTAAGCAATGCGCCACCAAAGAACCCACCGCCTCGCCGATGCTCCACTCCACCGGATGCAGTCGATAGCAGCCGTTGGTAATGTGTGTAGTACCAATATTCTTGTTTGCGGGTAATACATTTTCCATGCGCTGCGGAATCAGCGCCCCCAGAGGAATCTGGAAAGGAAGCGAGCCAAAGTCCACGTAGTTGATGCCTGCGGAACTGGGATGCAGGTCGATATGGTAGTACCCTATGCCGACGCTATCGTAAAAATCAGCGGCCGTATTGCCCGTTTTTTTGCCGGTAATCTGCGCCCGTTGCTCCGCTCCCACGTGCTCTTCCAGCACCGTAAATAACGCCTTGATCCGCCTTGCCTCCCGAATGTAAGGATACTTGGCCAGGCCGTCTTCGGTACCCATCAGGTCGCCCCGCAGGCGAAGACCCGGCCAACCGGTGCCGCCATCGGGCCGGGGAGCTTCAGTCTGCAGCCAGTAGAGCAGCGACAGGCTTTGCTGTTTGGCACGGTTTACGTGCTTGTTGAATTCCTTGTCACTTACCCCTACAATGTTGCCCAGCACGTAGTCATTTTGGGGCCAGTTCACGATCGTCACGTCGCCAGGGTAGGTGCCCGGCACGAAGTTGTTCTTATTAATAATCTTGCGGTAATTCCACAGATTGAGGGGCGCATCCGTTTTGATGCCTTCGGGATGAAAGCCCAAAGTTTTGGGAACGGTAGGGTTACTGGGCGTCGAGTACCAAAGAGACAGCATTTCGCCCGGCCAGGGCGGCGTCATTTTGGGTACATAGCTCTTCCAGAAATCGTACTCACGCGGTTTGTCTATTACGTGGTTTTCTCCCTCCACGTAGTCCATCGCAAAGCACATGGTAAAGGCCTGGTTGTTAGTCGGATTGCCCACTTCGGGGGCGTGCAACTCACCCGTTTCATGCCGGGATTCCGTGCCGGTCACAAACTCGGTACCGGTCATTGGCAGCAAATCGCCCAGTTCGGTGGCATCCACAAAGTAGGGGGCCGTAAGTACCTTCTCCTGCCCTCCTCGCAGATTTTTCACTTTCAGCGCCTTCACCTTCGTGCCGGATGTGTCGGCCCCGGTAACCTCGTGTTCGAGCAGAAGCGTAAGTTTTTTACTGCTGATGTAAGGGGTAAGGGTGTTCATAAGTACCTCGTGGCCCACCCGGGGTTCGTGGCAAAGCCGGGACACCGAACCGTCACCGGGGTTAAGGTTGGGGCGGGCTCTGGCTTCGGCCGTCAGCGGGTAGTACCTTTTGTAATACTCCCGGATGTCGGTCCGGAAATCGCGGTACGACTGGGGTGCGCCGTGGGTTTCGATCCACTGATGCTCATCGGGAGGCACCCCTTGCTGGCTGAGTTGGCCACCAACCCAGTCGGTCTCTTCGGTCATAATGACCGTCAGGCCGTTTCGCAAAGAGGCCAGAGCCGCCGCAATCCCCCCTAGCCCCCCGCCGGCAATGACAACATCCGCACGCAGCTCCTTGCCGGCAGGTACCGCCTGAGCAGTAGCAGTAGTAGGTACGAAAAGTGATCCGGCGGTGATTATTCCGCCACTTGCCGATACGAGTTCAATAAAATTTCTTCTCTTCATTGATGTAGAATTTATAAAAAGCCACCTTCACTTCTTTAAAAATGTGAAGGTGCCAAAGTATGGTTTCTACGCATCACCAACCCGGGGTTTTGGATCAGCAACGCATTCGGGCTCCTTTTTACTGTGCACCTTCCGCCAGCTATCGCAAACAGCAATGGCTGCGACCACGAAGCACGGTGTACAAAAGCCACACTGCAGAGCATCATAAGCCATCAAAGCCTTCTGCACCGGATGTAGCCGGTCGGGCCCGCGGGCCTCAATAGTCTGCACAGATTTCCCCATGGTTCGTCGTAGTCTTCCGCGCCGTGATGCTATGCGCAGGATTGCAAACTGGTGCTGGCTGAATGTTGTAGAAGTGAATTTCGGAAAAATCGGACAAGATTTATGAACAATCTGAGATCTTTTTGCCACAAAAAAAGAGTGTTACACTAGACTGGTACTTCCTGATCAAAAGTCGGTATATAAAGTGCCGCAAACGGAAAATTATTTCCGGCGTCTGCGGATATTTGCGACTAAACCGGATGGGTAGCGAGCCATGGAGTTAAGAAATAAGCAGCGTATTTTCCTTAGTGTATTCTTTTTTATTTCAGGATTTGCCTTTTCCACCTGGGCCTCCCGAATCCCCACTATCAAAACCTTTTACGGCTTCAACGACGCCGAAATGGGCTCCGTGCTGCTGGCCATGCCAGTAAGTTCACTAATCGGGCTTCCCATTTCGGGCTGGCTGGTCAGCCGATTCGACAGCCGCATTCCTTTGGCGGTCGCCTTTGGAATCAATTCTGTTGCTTTGGCTTGTATCGGTCTGGCGAACACGCCTCTGCTCCTGATTATTACCATTTCTATCTTCGCGTTTACGATGCGGATTTTCAGTATTGCGGTCAATACCCAAACCATCACTTTACAGAAGTACCACCAGAAAAAAATTATCGGCTCATTCCACGGTTTGTGGAGTTCGGGCGGTATCGCGGGCGTGGGTTTCAGTACCTTGATGGTCGCCTCCGCTGTTTCCATCGAGGTTCATCTGGCTATCGTGGCTGCGCTTTGTCTGGCGGTAACGCTGTTCTCGTTTCCTTACCTTCTGAAAAACGACCGTATTTCTCAGGGTAACAAACTTATACTGGGAAAACCTGATCCCTACATTCTGTACTTAGGGGTACTGGTGTTTTTTGCGGCGGTGTGCGAAGGCGGTATGTTCGATTGGAGCGGCATTTTCTTTCGGGAAGTACTCCACGTCGAGATATTTACCTACGGCTACTTGATTTTCATGGTATTTATGGCACTCTCCCGGTTTCTGTCCGACCGCATTATCGAAAAAATCGGCATCTCCACAACCTACATCGTGAGTTCCCTGATGATCGTGGCGGGTATAGGCCTGGCCGTTGTTTTTCCTGCCGTCTGGACCGTTCTGATCGGATTTTCCCTCACGGGTTTCGGAACGGCTTCGGTGGTACCCATGACCTACGCACTGGCGGGTGCGTCGAAGAAGTACTCGCCCGGCCTGGCCATCTCGATCGTCGCCACCTACGCCACAGTGGGCATGTTGGTTGGGCCGCCGCTCATCGGGTACTTGTCGCACGCATTTGGCCTGCGGATGGCCTTCGTGGCCTTTGCGGTTTCGGGCCTGTTGTTTATACCGGTTTCCCGGCTTTTCTTCCGGTACCAACAAATGCAGGTACCCGACCAACCGCAGCCAGTATCCTGACTCTATCCCAACTGGCCCTTAGTTCCAAAATGGATGGTTGGTAGGGGATTTTGGAAATCAGTTAGTTGTCCACTTGTCTGAAGTCGTGGAGTGTAATTGGATTTTTTGGGATCGTGAAGTAGAAAACACCCTGGTTCGCCGCAGTCTTCAAAAAGTTGTGCGGAGTCTGCAAAACTGCCCCCACTAAGCTGGTACTTACGAAACGGCATATACCAATGAAGTCGATCGGAACGGCAATCTAAAAAAGAACGGGTGTGGGTGGCTATGGTGCGACGGCACGCGAAGAAACTACCGAGTACATGTACGTAAATTGCAAGTAGCCGGCCAATGAGTTAGGGTGTCTTGAGTGCCTTTCAAAGCGAGTTCATGCGCCCTGCCCCTGATTTGTAATCCTTTGGGTTTGCAAATCGGGGTTAGTGAATCGAGAATTGACTATTTTCAGGGCAATAGGTACTTTACCGATTGAGTTTTTGAAAATGCAGCTTTCGACCGCCATGAAAAACTACGCATATCAACTGAGCCTGCCCCTCGTCGCGGCAGTCTTCTGTCTTTACCCGGCTATCGCGCAGGAACTCCCTCCGATCAGCAACTACTCCCAGGCTACCTACCGGGCGCACAGCCAGAATTGGGACATTAGCCAGAGTGCCGACCGGATCATGTACTTCGCCAATTCCGACGGACTGCTGGAATACGACGGGGCAAGCTGGCGCCTGTTTCCGCTCCCCAACGACCAGATCGTCCGCGCCGTGTTATACGACGACGATCAAACCGCCGGAAAGAGGCCGCGTGTGTACGTGGGAGGCTTTGGAGAGTTCGGCTTTTGGGAGCGTAGCCCTGCGAGCAAAATGGTGTACCATTCGCTGAGCAAGTCAAGCTCCATCAAGAGCGTCGAAACGGAGGAGATATGGCATATCCTCAAAACCGAGGAGGCGGTCTATTTCCAATCATTCTCGAGGCTTTACAAATACGATGGGCAGGATATCAGCGAAATCAAGGCCCCTGGCAACTTCATGTTTCTGCGCCAGATTCAAGGCCGTTTGCTGATTCAACTGATCAGGAGGGGGCTTTACCAATTGCAGGGCGACGCGTTCGTGTCTGTTGCCGGCATGAAGTACCTCGACGGGGCCAGTGTGTCGGCTTTATTACCCTTCGAGAAACATAAAACGCTGATCGCGACCAAAAAAAACGGACTATTCGTGCTGGACGATGACGAAATCGTTCCCTGGCCCATCGCGATATCCGGCGAGTTGAAAAAGAATATCCTCAATCGCGCCATCCGACTCCAGAACGGCAATTACGCTTTCGGCACCATTCTGGACGGCGTGTACCTGGTGTCTGCCGAGGGAAACCTCCTGCTTCACTTCAATGCACGGAATGGCTTGCAGAACAATACAGTTCTGTCGCTCTTCGAAGACGCGCGGCAGAACCTTTGGCTTGGCCTGGACAAAGGGATCGACATGATCAGCCTGGCTTCTCCCGTCACTTCACTTACGCAGACCACCAATTCGCTCGGGGCCACCTACGCGGCGGCAGTCTGGGACGGGAGCCTGTACGTCGGCTCCAACAGTGGCTTGTACGTCAAGCCCTGGCCATCCGATCGCCCCTTTCGTCTAGTGCCCGGTTTGCAAGGGCAAGTCTGGGACCTGGAAGTGATCGACGGCCAACTCCTCTGTGGACACAATGACGGTACTTTTCGGATCAGCGAGCGAGGGGTTGAGAAAATTTCCTCCATTCCGGGCGGATGGACATTCGTGCCACTCGCAAAAGAGGGACGAAAGTACCTGCTGCAAGGTACTTACACCGGGCTGCACCTCTACTGTGCCACCGCCAAGGGGCTTTGGGAGTACGCACACAAGGTGGAGGGGGTGCCCCCCATTCCCATCAAGGGATTAGTAGAAGGCAAAGACGGGTCCTTTTGGGTGGCGCACGCTTACAAAGGCCTGTTCCGAACCAAACTGAATGCGGACTTTACCAAAGCTTCACTCTGGCAGGAGTACGATGCCCCCGAACAGATACCCTTAGAATACTCCATAGAGGTGATTCCCTGGAAAAACCGGGTGCTGATCCGGTCAGGCAACCGCTTTTTCACCCCTAACGACCAGCACAGGCTCGTGGCCGACAACGAATTCGGCCCCACGAACGAAGATCCTTTCAAGATACGCATGGGCCTGGAAGGGGAGTGGTTCAAGCTCTACCGCGACCGCATCATCCTCAATAAGCCCAACGGGCAGAGCCGCAGCTTTGACCTTTCCCCTGTCAGAAACTCAGAGACCATCGTCCCCATTACACCGCGCCACTATCTGTTTTGCCTGGGAAATGGCTACGCACTTTTTGACCGCTCCCGCGCGGCCCAGCCGGGTCTGGTGAACATCGCCCCGCTGATCCGCAAGATTTCCAGCCTGACGAATAGCTCGATCACCTTCCCGACGGACTCCAACCTAATCGTTCCGCCCGAGACGCGTTCGCTTAGGGTCAATTTCAGCCTGCCCGTTTACGGCAGCGAAGTACGTTACCAATATCGGCTCCTGGGGTTGAGCCAGCGCTGGTCGGACTGGACAACGGAGAGTTACGCCGACTTCACCAACCTGTCGGCAGGAGCGTACGAATTCCAAGTCAAGACATTTTCCAATAAACTGATTACTAAGCACAGGTTTGAAGTACTTCCGTTCTGGTACGAAACCAACTGGGCCAAAACTCTTTTTGCGATTTGCGCCGTGATCCTATTGGTCTGCCTGGTTTTTTTGCAGGAAAGGCAATTCGCTGTTCGCCGCAGGAAAATCGTAGCCGAGCAGCAGGAAAAACTCAAACAGCAAGAACTGGCCGCCGAAAGGCAAATCATCGAGATCAGGAACGAAAGCTTGCTGAAAGAGATAACTAACAAGAGTCAGCAGTTGAGCAACATCGCTATCAATGTGGTGCGCAAAAATGAAATACTGGAAGACATCCG
>NZ_JBGSXF010000294.1:0-5395 GCF_041751555.1 Persicitalea sp.
GCAGGCCTCGATCGCCGAACCCCGGCAGTTGATGCGCTTCATGACTTTTACTTCGGCTTCGGCCTCAATTTCCTCGGCGTGTTTATTGTACTCTTCTTCGTTGGAGATAAAGAAAGTCGTGTGGCCCGAATCGCCGAAGGGTGTCTGAATCACCAGGTCGGTGCCCAACTTGTCAGCCGACACTTTGCCCAAATCCTTGTAGTTTTTTACTTTGGACAAAACGTAAGGCACACAAGCCACCCCCGCCTTCTCGGCGATGCGGTTGGTATTTACCTTATTGTCCATAAACGTCCGCATTTCGGCGGGCGGAAACATGATTTCCAAGCCTAGCTTTTCGGCCAGTTCCTCCGTTTTTTCATCAAACATCAGGAACATGACTTTGCCCGCTACGCCATTCTTTGAACGGAGCTTGATGTAGTTCTGCACTTCGGGGTGCATCAGCAGGTAGTTGTTAATGTCTTCGATACTCGTAAACTCATCGTGCGGCATCTCTTCCTTCGGTGAGAACACGTTAGGATGCAGCCCGTCGAAGCATTCGATATGGCAGATGAATTTAAAGCCCTTGATCCATTCATCGGCCCCCAACAGATTGAAGTTGGTAGCACTGATGAAGTAAAGCGGCACTTCATTCTTATGAAAATAGCGACGCATATCGGGAATTCCTTTGAGGGGCGGGGTAGGGTTGATTTCTTGAGACATAATTGGGGTATATGGTTGAATTAATCTTAGGGTTAACGGTTAAAGGTTAATGGTCAACGGGTTCTAAAAATAATGAAAGAGCAGAACTTGCAAGCGATGTTTGCCGGGTTAAGATCCGTTTACCCTTAACCGTTGACCTTTGACCGAAAAATTACGCTTCCGCGACTTCTATCGTCTTCTTCGTTTCCTTCTTACCATTGGCGTTGATCTCAACCGTTTTGATTTTTCGGTTAAGTATTTTTTTGGTAAAAATCCTCAAACCCAGGTCGGCCCGGAAGCCGTGGATTTCCTTGACGTCGAGGGCAAGCATGAAGTCGATGATTTCGGGACTGACGACCTGCCCCGGCACCAGCACCGGGAAGCCGGGTGGGTAGGGGATCACGAACGACGAAGCGACCAACTCCTGCCCATCGTCCACGGCTGTCTTGCAGTCGAGCAGGGAAATATAGTCGAAGTTTTCCTCGTCGTAAGCCAGAAAGTATGCCTCGCGCAGATTGCCGCCCGGTACGCCGGGAAGAGCCCGGAACGAATCGTGAAAACGGCTGAAATCGGGCAGCGGTGGCACATCCTCCGTCATCGACCAGATTTTCTGCTGGGCGATCTCCATCTCACGGGTATTCAACGATTCGAACTCCTCGTCGAGCTGTTTCGCGATCGTCAGCAAGGCATTGGTGAGGTAAGCCACGCTGCCGCGCGTGGTGCCGATGTTGGTCATCAACAGTACCGTATTGCGGGAGGTCTTATTGATTTGGATGTTGAATTGATCCATCAAGTACTTATTCTTGAAGGTATCGCCATCCACCCCCGTACGACCGATGAAGAGCGTGATTTTGGTCGGATCGAGCATAAACTCATCCTTTTCCCAAGCCTCATCCATCCGGTTCCAGCCCTTTTCTTTGTCATAGTACTCGCCCAGTCCGCTCTGGCGGTACTGATCGGGAATGAAGTCCTTGACGGTCAACACGTCGAAGTACTTGTTGAGCTGCGGGTCGTCGTTGACCTTGGCGCGAAGTACCATCGCCATTTCAATGCTCTTCTCGACCATCTCGTAACCCTCGAACTGCACCTGCCGACGGCCCACGTCGAGTGAAGCCAGCATTTGGTAGTTGGGTGAGGTGGAAGTGTGCGTCATATACGCTTCAAGGAAAGTGTTCTCGGACTTCTTGCGGAAATCCTCGTCCCAGATGTGGATCATAGAGCCCTGCCGAAAACTACTCAGCGTTTTGTGGGTACTTTGCGTCGAGTACACCCGGATGCGAACCTTATCAGGATCTGGCATTTTAGGATCTTCCCCTTTGCCGAGACTCTTAATGTGTTCGTCGTACTTGATTCGATACTTCTCGCTGCGGTATTTGGTATGCAATTTCTTGGCGGTATACATACCCGTACGCTGCTTGAAGACGTAGGTGAAGCCCGCGTAAGCAAACCACGCCTCATCCCAAAGGAAAATCATGTCCGGCTTGATGGCCAGAATTTCCTCCATCACCCGCTCCACGTTATAGACCAACCCGTCAAACGAGCAGTTGGTCAGCAGCAGCATCTTGACTTTATGCAGTTGTCCGGCGGCCTTCAGCTTCGATAATTTTTCTTTGATCGAAGCCAGCGGCACCGCGCCGTACATCGAGTACTTTTCGATGGGGTAGGAGTCGAGATAGACGGGATACGAACCCGCCAGTACCATACCATAGTGGTGGGACTTATGGCAGTCGCGGTCGATCAGTACCAAGTCTTCTGGCTCTACCAAAGCCTGCAGCACTATTTTGTTGGCGGTAGAGGTGCCATTCGTAACAAAAAACGTGTGCTGTGAGCCGTAAGCCGCCGAAGCCATTTGCTGGGCTTTCTTCAAAGAACCAGTGGGCTGCAAAAGTGAGTCCAACCCACCCGTGGTGGAGGAAGTTTCGGCCAGGAACATATTGCGACCGTAAAAATCCCCGAAATCCTTGATCCAGCGCGATTTGAAAACCGAGTTGCCGCGCGAAATCGGCATAGCGTGGAAAACGCCCGTCGGCTTTTGGCTGTATTCTTTTAGTGCACTAAAAAACGGTGTTTCGTAGCGTTCCTGGATACCCCGAATAATACCCAAATGCAGTTCCTGCAAGTCCTCACGGCGGTAGTATATCCGCTGGAAAGTCTGTAAGGTGCTGTCTTTTAGGTCATTCAATGAGGTATCTGTGACGTAGTAGATGTCCAGCTCGGGGCGGAATTTCTTCACCAACTCACCCAACAAAGGCCCAAGATCAGCCTCGGAGCGGTCTTCGAGATCTACGTCGAGCACATTCTGGATATAGGGCTTAATGAGCGGCGAAATATTTTCCGACAAAAATGGTGGCGCGTAACGAACGACGACCGCCTGAATATTGTGGTTGAAAATCAGGGCGATCAGCGCATCCTGAAAGGAATGTTGCACTAGCACATCATAGACAAATTGCTCATTTGGATCGCGAAGATCCTCCAACTTTTCGTGCAAAGCCGTCTCGTCGATGGGCGTCATGTCTTCCACGAAAAGTACTTCGAAGTAGTTTTTAGGCGTACCGTTTCCTACTTCCCTGATTTCCTGAACCCCACCATACTCACTCTCTTCCTCCAAAGCCGATAGCGGGTGGCTTCGGTAGGCGTCGCCCACCAGTTGGCGCGTCGTGACGGCCACGTTGTGCGCCAGGGCGGTGAACTCCTCCCGCACCAGCATGTGGCGCAGTTTTTCAACCTTCCCACTGCCCGGAAAAGTGTAGTACCGCTCCACCGTTTTCAGGTGATCCAGCAATTCTTCAATACGGGCTTTGTGCTGCTTAGCTGCCTTGGAATCAGACTTCCCCCGCGCCAGAAAGGAGCATTCATTCTTTAATTCGTTCCAGTGGTCGAGCCGAAGCTGACCGATGCTGAAATAGGGGGAAGATTGGGTTTTAGTTTTATTTTTCATGGGAATGTTTAAAAGGTTAACGGTCAACGGTCAACGGTTAAACGGCGTTCTATGAATTCCCGCTCGGCGTCCGCTTTTGCCACCGACAGATGGCCGAGAATCCTTGACCGTTAACCGTTGACCATTAACCTAAAAAAGAAACGTCGCTTGCCGGAATCCCCTCGTCTCCTTTGTAAGCAATACCACTTATGGGTATTTCCAGATCAGCTTCCTGCTGCTTCAATTCCGTCAGCTTTTTCAACTTAGTGGGCTTGATGAGTGGGCCGAGCTCTTCCAGATAGGCGTGTTTTTGACCTTTCTGGTATATCGTGAAATCGCCGATGTGGTCGCGGAAACTTTTCAAAGGTTGCCCGAGGCGAAGTACGCCGAGTTCACGGCTGCGTTTTACACGCTCGATGTTGAGTTCAAGCGGGAATATTTCTTCTGTGCTACCTGCTTGGTAGATCACGCGTCCGTCGGGTCCGCAAACAATGGAGCGACCATTCCCTCCGGTTTCCAGCCCATTCACGTCGAATAAATAGCACTGATTAACGGTAGCCATCGCCCTGGCAATGGATAACTCGGCGTCGCGGTCGATGGTACCCGTCATGGTCGGGTGCAGAATTACTTCCGCTCCCATTACCGTAAGGGTGCGGATCGTTTCGGGAAACCACATATCGTAGCAAATCGAAACTCCAAAGCGGCCCACCTCCGGTACGTCAAAGACACAAAACTCGCTGCCCGGCGTCACGCCGACCTCGAAGGGATAGAAAGGAAACATTTTGCTGTAACGCTTCACAATCTCGCCCTTGGGATTGATGATCGAGGCCGTATTGTACACATTGCCGTCCCTTTTCTCAAAAATAGAACCAGGTAACAACCAAACTTTATGCTTCTTGGCGGCGGCCTGCATCTCGGCTTCGAAAGTACCTGGTACCTCCTGGGCGTTGTGCAGTAGCGGGCCGTAGGCGCACAATTCGCTGAATACGACCATCTCTACCCAAGGGTAAAGGTTCATGGTGATATCCAACTTCAATTTCATCATTTCCACGTTGGGATACGTGGCCGACACCTTCATTTGTATGCCTGCAATTGCGAATGGTTTCATAGATTCTTTTCAGGGGTATTGTGACTTGTTTCTTGGGGTAAACGGTCAACGGTTAAAGGTCAAACGGCCTTCTACGATTTCTTGAGTCGCCGATTACACTCTGTGGAGAACCGTTAACCCTTGTTTCTTCTGACTTTGATGAGGTTTTGAAGCATGGAAGACACTTTCTTGGTTTTGTCTATAAATTCGATGCTTCTCTGCTTATCGATAAATTTTAGTTGCGAGGCTAGGTAAAGTTGGGTTCTAAGTTCAGCACACGAACCTTTGGCAATGAATAAAAACTGGACAAATTATTTATCTGTCTGACGTTCGAAACCCTCGGCTATATTGGAAGGAACAGAAACGGCTGACCTTTGAACTTGATCTCGAAATGCATAATCGCGACAATCTTTTAGCAGGGCATACACCTCAACACAAAGCCTCATCCCTTCCTTCCAAACCATCAAATCTTCAAAAGTCTGATACTTTCTATCTTCCATTTCATCATAATGTAACAGCGCAGAACAGACCGTTGACCGTTAACCGTTAACCCTTTTTAAAATTTCACCTTCCAATATATCCAGCCCGCGCGAAAACTGCTCATCGGTGATGACCAGGGGCGAAAGGATACGGATGATGTTTTTGTAAGTACCGGCACTGATGAGGATCAGGCCGCGCTCGGCGCAGCCTTTTACGATTTCATTGCAGAGGTC
>NZ_JBGSXF010000295.1:0-15660 GCF_041751555.1 Persicitalea sp.
GCTTCCATCTTTTCGTTAAAAATCGTTAAGTCCCCCTTACTCCGCCACGCCGACGGATATTAATCAGTAGTTTTGCGAGCAGTCGCCCACCGGGAATTGCACCAATGGCCAAAAAGAAAAAAATCGGGAGTTATCCCAACACCATGATTATCATTAGCCTGACGGCGGCATTATTCCTAATCGGATTCTGCGCTATGCTTGTGATTCAATCAAAGAAACTCGTTTCGATCATCCGGGAAAACATCGACGTCAGCGTTTTTGTCGACAAAAGCACATCCGTAGCGGGCCGAGATTCTATTCTCCAAGAAGTTAGCCAAAAACCCTATGTACAAGTGCTTAGCGACAGTATGGACATTACTTTTGTCTCTAAAGAGCAGGCCGCCGAGGATTTCATGGAAGGGACAAAGGAGGATTTTACCACTTTCTTAGGTGAGAACCCTTTGCGTGATAGTTACCGCGTGAAAGTTCGGGAGGAATATTTTGAGGAAGCCAAACTCAAGGCCATCCAAACCGATTTAGAAAAAATAGAAGGAGTGTATGAGGTAGTGTATCAAGAAAACCTGGCCGACGCGATCAACAAGAACATCACCAAACTGTACATCGTCTTGGCCTCATTTGCCCTGGTTATGCTGATTATCATCGTTTTATTGATAAACAACACCATAAAACTTGCCATCTATTCGCAGCGTTTCCTAATAAGGAGCATGCAGTTGGTCGGTGCTACAAATGGCTTCATCCAGCGGCCCTTTCTGATGCGTGGCGCCACGCAAGGGATAGTGAGTGCCCTTATTGCGTCCTTCTTTTTGGTTGTCTTAGAGCAAGTTGCCGTTCGAAACGTCGAAGGCATGGCACTATTGCAAGAATATGACAAACTAGCTGTCGTTTTGGTGATGCTTGTCGTTCTCGGCATCCTCATCGGTGTAGTAAGTACCACCCAATCCCTTCACCGATACTTGAAAATGTCATTGGATGACCTGTACTAAATCGCTGTCGGCTAAAATTAAACTCTTTGACACATCAACTAAAAATCATGACTCCTAACAAAGACCACCTTCCCTTTCGGGCAACCAATTACCGTTTTATGCTTATTGGTTTGGCCGTTATCTTACTTGGTTTTATCGTAATGAGCCTTGACAATGAGGAATTCGGCTTCGGGGTTCTGGGACTGACCGTCGGACCAGTCATCACAGTAGCGGGATTCATATTTGAGTTTTGGGCTATTCTGCGTAAACCGGCAAATCAATGACCATTTGGCAGGCTATCATTTTAGCCATTATTGAGGGCATCACTGAGTTTTTGCCCATTTCTTCCACGGGTCACATGATCATTGCCTCTTCTGTGATGGGAATCAGCCATTCAGAATTCGTTAAAATGTTCACTGTGAACATTCAATTCGGGGCAATTCTGTCGGTGATTGTGCTATATACCCGACGTTTTCTACAAACCACCGACTTTTATTATAAGCTTTTCGTAGCCTTTCTTCCTGCCGCCGTCATTGGCCTCCTTTTGAATGACTACATCGACGCACTGCTGGAAAATGTTGTGGTTGTGGCTATTATGCTTTTGGTTGGTGGTATCGTGCTGGTGTTTATTGACAAGATTGCTCAAGATCATCCCAAAGATCGGGAGATCACCTACCCCGAAGCCCTGAAAATTGGTTTCTACCAATGTATTGCCATGATTCCCGGTGTGTCGCGCTCGGCGGCAACAATCATCGGCGGGATGTTTCAGGGGCTGACTCGCAAACAATCAGCCGAGTTCTCCTTTTTCCTCGCCGTACCGACTATGGCCGCAGCGGCGGGTTATAAGTTTCTGAAAACCTACGAAATCATCCAGCCTGCGGATATTAAAATTCTTCTTTTGGGAAATGCCGTGGCGTTCGTCGTCGCGATGGCGGCAATAAAGTTTTTTATTAATTTTTTGACCAAATACGGCTTTAAGGTATTCGGATACTACCGCATCATACTGGGAATCATTTTGTTGGTTCTCATAGCCATGGGGTATGATCTGGACATAGTCTAGGCATGGACCAAACCCCACAGAACCCCGAAGTACCCGACCCCGGCGAAATGATCCTGATCGACAAGCCGCTGACCTGGACTTCGTTCGATGTAGTCAAAAAATTGAAGTGGGGCTGTAAGTTCAAGAAAATCGGCCACGCGGGTACTCTTGATCCGTTGGCCACGGGTTTGCTGATCCTCTGTACGGGCCGCATGACCAAGCAAATCGACTCCTACCAGGCTCAGGAAAAGGAATACGAGGGCACCTTGGTACTGGGTAAAACTACCCCCTCGGTGGATCTAGAAACCGATTTCGATCAGGAGTTTCTCACTGATCACATCACTGAAGAGGCTTTGTCGGACGCCGCCCGGCAACTCACAGGTACTTTGCAGCAACAACCACCCATCTACTCAGCGATCCGCGTGGACGGTGAGCGATTGTATAAAAAAGCCCGTCGCGGCGAGTCGGTGGAGATAAAGCCACGCGAAGTGACGGTGTCGCTTTTTGAAATAACTACTGCCAATTTTCCCGAAATTTATTTTAGAATAGTTTGTACCAAAGGTACTTACGTACGTAGTTTAGTGCGGGATTTCGGAAAATTGTTGAATAGTGGCGCCTACCTTTCTACTCTGCGGCGCACCCGCATCGGTACCTATCGGGTAGACGATGCCCACCAATTGGAAGATTTTATCCAGAAAAAAAGGGCCGAACTCGGTTTGGATCACACGCCATGAAGGTTTACCACACGTTGGAATCTTTTGAACCCCTGCCCAATGCCGTCGTCACGAGCGGTACTTTCGACGGCGTGCATCAGGGACACCGCAAAATTCTGAGCCGCCTTTCGGAAGCGGCTGCCCAGCGGCGAGGCGAAACGGTGGTGCTGACCTTTTGGCCGCACCCACGCATGGTCGTTTCGGAAGATAGCCACGGGTTGCAACTGCTCTCTACGATCGAGGAGAAAACTGAACTTTTCCGCGAACTGGAGATTGATCACCTCATCATTTCACCCTTTACTCGCGCCTTCTCGGAACTGAGCCCTACGGAATTTATCCAGCAGGTTTTGGTGGATCGAATCGGCACCAAACGCTTCGTCATTGGCTATGACCACCGCTTTGGCCGTAATCGCGAAGGTAGTTTTGAGTTTCTTCAAAAAGTTGCCCCCGACTTTGGCTTCGAGGTAGAGGAAATTTCCCGGCAGGACATCGACGAACTTGCTATCAGTTCCACCCGTATCCGAAACGCCTTACTACGCGGCGACGTGCAAGAAGCAAGCGACCTGCTGGGTCGGCCCTACCAGTTCTCAGGTGTAGTTGTGAAAGGAAAGCAACTAGGCCGAACGCTCGGCTACCCGACAGCTAATATTGATGTTAAAGAAAACTACAAACTAATTCCGGCCAATGGAGTGTATGCCGTGAAGGTCATGCACCAGGGGGAGGTACTTCGCGGCATGCTCAACATCGGCGTCCGACCGACGGTGGATGGCACGAGCAGGACCATTGAAGTCAACGTTTTCGATTTTGACCAGGATGTTTACGGCGAAAGGCTCGTGGTCGAACTGTTCGCTTACCTGAGACCCGAAATGAAATTCGGAAATCTGGAAGAGTTAGTCGCACAACTTGCGGAAGATAAGCAAAAGGCTATTAAGGCTATGAGACTATGAGATCCGCACATAGCTCCCAAGTACCTTCATCAAACTACCATATTTCTTCAAAATCTCCCGCACCTTTTCATCTTCGTAATGCCCCTCGAACTCCACGAAAAACCAGTAGCGAAATGAGGAACCCTGCCTCAACGGGCGGCTTTCAATTTTGGTGAGATTGATGCCGCGGTCGTAGAAATCTTTTAGAAAATCGAAAAGTACCCCTGGCTTGTTTGTATTGGGCAGATTGGCGATGATGGTAGTTTTGTCGGCCTGGCTTTTTTGATTTTGAAAATCTTTTGAAATAATCAGAAAGCGAGTGCGGTTCTGGTCGCTGTTACCAATGTTGTCGAAAAGTACCGGGACGCCGTAGAGTCTCGCGGCAATGTGAGAGCAAATCGCCGCAGATTCCGGTTCGGCGAAAGCGAGCTTGGCGGCCTTGGAGGTAGATTCCACCGGGATTAGCTCCACGCGATTGTCTTCAAAGTACTCCCGCAAAAAAGTGCTGCACTGTCGGAAGGCGATGTCCTTGGAATAAATTCGGCGAATATTCGTAAGCGAGTCACTCTGCGACGCAAAGCCGAAGTGAATAGATAGTAGTACTTCGGCGGCGATGTGGATTTCTTTCTCGCGTAACAAATCCACCGTCTCCCCTACCATACCTTCCTGATTGTTTTCCAGCGGCACCACGCCGAAGCGGGCGCGTCCAGTCTCTACAGCATCGAAGATCGAGTGAATCGTGGGAAGCACCAGGTATTCACTCATGCCACCAAAACGACTTTCCGCCGCCTGGTGGGTAAAACTACCCTCCGGCCCAAGGTATGCGATGCGCTCAGGTAGTTCCAGGTTCCGGGATACGGCAAATATCTCTAAAAAAATTGCCTCGATCGCTGACCGAGATAGTAAGCCGTCATTGATCTTGCTTAGCCGATCCAGAATTTGTTTTTCCCGCTCAGGCCGGTAGATGACTGTCTTCTGTGAGCGTTTTAATTCACCTACTGTCTTCACGTGCCCCATCCGCTCATTGAGCAAAGCGAGGAGTTCATTGTCGAGGGCGTCAATGCGTTTTCTTAGTTCTTGCAGGTCCAAGTTTTTGAATGATGAATGATGAGCGATGAATGATGAGTGATTTATCACTAGTCACTAGCGTACCAACCTTCTGGTGCGCCAGCCCGAGCGCGGGTCCGACCATTCATCACTCATCACTCATCATTATTAAGCGGCCATCTCCTCCATATTCTTCTCCACCTTCAAGTTGTCAATGATGAAGCGTTGGCGATCGGGGGAGTTTTTACCCATAAAGTAGGTCAGGAGTTTTTGGATCGAGGTTTCTTTTTGCAGGATAATAGGTTCGAGCATCATGTCCTCGCCGATGAATTTCCCGAATTCTTCGGGCGAAATTTCGCCTAAGCCTTTGAAACGAGTTATTTCAGGTTTGCCCCCCAATTTCTGAATGGCGGCTTGCTTTTCTTCCTCCGAATAGCAATAGATCGTTTCCTTTTTATTCCTAACCCGGAAAAGTGGCGTTTCTAAAATGTAAAGATGACCGTTTCTAACCAAATCAGGAAAGAACTGAAGGAAAAAAGTCATGATCAGCAGCCGGATGTGCATCCCATCCACGTCGGCGTCGGTGGCGATCACAATCCGGTTGAAGCGTAGGTTCTCGATACCGTTCTCAATATCAAGGGCGTGTTGCAGAAGATTGAACTCTTCGTTTTCGTAAACTACCTTCTTGGTAAGTCCAAAGCAGTTGAGCGGTTTACCGCGCAGGCTGAACACGGCCTGGGTCTGTACGTCGCGTGATTTAGTAATGGAGCCACTGGCCGAGTCGCCCTCGGTAATAAAGAGCGTCGTGCTGAATCGCAACTCATCGAGCTTGGCGTCGGTGAGGTGTTGGCGGCAATCGCGAAGTTTTTTGTTGTGCAGATTAGCCTTCTTGGCTCGTTCGTTGGCGAGTTTCTTGATACCCGCCAGTTCTTTACGCTCCTTTTCCGATTGCTCAATGCGTTTTTTGATGGCATCGCGCGTTTCGGGATGCATGTGGAGGTAGTTGTCGATGCGATCTTTTATGAAGTCGTTAATAAAAGACCGCACAGACTGGCTGTCGGGATTGGGCGAGAGCGTGTTGGAACCTAGTTTGGTCTTGGTCTGCGACTCAAAAATAGGCTCTTGCACCCGGATGGCAATCGCTGCCACAATAGAACTCCGCACGTCCTCAGTAGCATAGTCTTTACCGAAGTGTTCCCTCATCACCTTCACAATCGACTCTTTGAAAGCGTTCAGGTGTGTACCACCCTGAGTAGTGTACTGGCCATTTACGAAAGAGTAGTACTCCTCGCCATACTGGTTGCCGTGCGTCATGGCGAGTTCGATGTCCTCGCCTTTCAGGTGAATAATCGGGTAACGAATTGCTTCCTGGTCGGACTTGTCACGGAGCAGATCGAGTAACCCGTTTTGGGAAAAGTACTTTTGGCCATTGAAGGAAATTACCAGTCCCGCATTGAGGTAACAGTAGTTACGGATCATGCTATCCAGGTACTGCGGGATGTACTTGAAGTTCTTGAACACTTGGCCGTCCGGCTCAAAAGCGATGAAGGTACCGTTGCGCTGTGAAGTAGTTTCCTCCTTAGATTCTCTAAGCAAAACGCCTTCCTCAAATTCCGCCCATTTGGTTTTCCCGTCCCGATATGACTGTACTCTGAAGTAGTTGGACAAAGCGTTGACCGCCTTGGTACCTACCCCATTCAGGCCAACGGATTTTTGAAAAGCTCCTGAATCGTACTTACCTCCGGTGTTTATTTTTGATACACAGTCGATCACTGCGCCGAGCGGGATACCGCGGCCGTAGTCGCGGACTTCCACGCGGTGTTCCGATATCTTGATCTCGATGGACTTGCCATTACCCATCATGTGTTCATCAATGGAGTTGTCCATGATTTCTTTGACCAGGACATAGATGCCATCAT
Organism: Persicitalea sp.; assembly: GCF_041751555.1. Classification (NCBI taxonomy): domain Bacteria; kingdom Pseudomonadati; phylum Bacteroidota; class Cytophagia; order Cytophagales; family Spirosomataceae; genus Persicitalea; species Persicitalea sp. Next base: position 6,607 of record NZ_JBGSXF010000295.1, read on the forward strand.
CAACCGAGGCACCGTCGCCAAGTTTGCCGATGTACATGCCGGGACGGAGACGGATATGTTCCTTCCAGTCCAGCGATCGGATACTGCTTTCGTCGTAGGTTACGTTATTTTCTGCCATAGAGGGCGTGGACTTTTTATATTAATAAATTGAGAATGGATAATGATAAGGAATACAGATGCGTTAACAAAGATAATACGCCTGATAATTTCCAAAAAATAGAAAATCTTTATAAAAAGGAAAAATCTCCTTTACTTTGCCCTTTCGAATACACGCACCAGTATTGTACTTTTAAAAGACGGCTCACTTTTCATCCATCTAATCGAACCCAGATCAGGCCACTGCTTCTTAGGCTTATCCACCAAGAATTACCCATCATGAACTTGAACACTTTCGCAATGTATCAGAAAAATATTCTGAATATCACATTAGCGTTAATTTTGGCAGCCACTACCGCCTTCGGTCAGGGAACAACTCCCGCTCCCAGCGCGCCTGCGCCTACTTCCTCACCGACTCCGGCGGGCAATCAGGGCAACCGCCCCAACACTCCGGCTCAAGGTCAACCACAGCAGGGCAACAACAACACCCGCCCAGTGACGCTTCCGAACGGACAGGTAGTTGATGCCCCGGTCAACGCTCAAGGAAATGTGGTCGGGCCTGACGGTCAGGTAGTACCCAACACAACCACCAATGATCAGGGCGAGGTGGTGCCCGGTAATCAAAAATCTGACGCTGCGAACGCTGTCAAAAGCGCCGAAGAAACGGCTAACGATCTCAAGAGGCAAGCGAGATCCCAGGCTGAAATTGCCCGGCAGGAGCTGCGGGAGAGCATTTTTGGCTATTCATTGTTTTCTAATGAAAATTTCTCTCCTATACCCGAACAGTCCATTGGTACCCCGAGCGACTATACCATTGCTCCGGGCGATAACCTAACCGTGTCAATTTATGGGTACGCCCAGTATCCCGACCAGGAATTGGAGGTAAATAGAGATGGGGATGTGAATATCCTTCGGGTAGGTGTGGTAAATTTGGCCGGAAAAACCATTCAGGAAGCTCAAAAAATACTGATGGGCCGTTTTTCCAAATTTGTTCCGGGTATGTTAGGTTCAGGGGGCAATGCTTCACAAACCAAGCTACTGCTCACTTTGGGCAAAATTCGGCCAGTGAATGTCTTTGTGACCGGGGAGGTCATTCGTCCCGGCAGCTACACGCTAAATTCCCTCTCATCGGCTTTCAATGCTCTATATTCTGCGGGCGGGCCTAACGAAATTGGTACTTTCCGGGAAGTGCGCGTCCTCCGAAATGGCAAAGTGGTTTCTACCTTTGACATCTACGACATTCTGCTCAACGGTACTTCCGAAGGGGCCATCCGGATACAGGATAACGATATCGTCAATGTGGGTTTTGTGAAAAAGCGAATTGAAGTCACCGGGAATGTCAGGCGTCCCAAACTATTCGAAGCCAAAGGCAACGAAAAGTTGGGCGATATTATCCAATACGCAGGCGGATTTACCGACAACGCCTATCGCGCCAGGATCCAAATCAAACGCATTTCCGACAAGGGCGAACGCCGGATTCTGGATGTAAATGGCGGCGAAATCGACAACTTCGAGCTCGTAAGCGGCGATGTGATAGAAGTGCAGGCCGTGCTGGATCGTTTTGAAAATATCATAGTACTGGAAGGCGCAGTGATGCGCCCCGGTGAGTATTCGATCGATAGCAACCCTACTCTGAAGACATTGCTGGAAAACGCGCAGGGACTACGAGAAGATGCCTTTACAGGCCGTATCACTGTCATGCGTACGCGTGACGATCAATCGGTAGAGAACATTACTCTCAACCTGCGCGACATTATGAATGGCGAGGCAGAGGATCTGCTACTCACCCGTCTGGACAGAATCGTCATACCTTCCACCTTCGACCAGGTAGAGCCATCGTATGTACAGATTTCGGGCGAAGTTAACAGTGCGGATATGGGAGTCAACGGCATGCGCGTACCGTATATGGCCAATATGACTTTGGAAGACCTCATTTTGATGGCTGGGAACTTCAAGGAATCGGCCAAGGCCTCGCAGGTGGAGGTATTTCGGCGGGTGCGCAATTCTGACGCCAAAGCTGCTGATGCCGATATCTCGGAACATTTTTCTTTTGATGTAAGCCGTGATCTTAGCCTAGATGGCAATGACACACGCTTCGTTTTGTATCCCTTCGATGAGGTGATCGTCAGGAAGTCGCCCAACTACCAGGAGCAGCAGTATGTAGGGGTAGAAGGTGAGGTGTTGAATCCCGGCTCCTATGGCATTATTAGCAAAAACGAAAAAGTATCGGACCTGATAATAAGAGCAGGAGGTTTGACCGATCTCGCTTATGTAAAAGGCGCCACTTTGATTCGGACTACCGAGGTATCTCAATTTGAGTCGCAGCAAACTGCGAATGCACTGGGGCAGATTTCTTCTGAAGTACGTAAGGGGACGCTCAACGTGTCGGCAGGCGGCCAATTCCGACAGGAATTTGTAGGAATTCAACTTGACCAGATTCTCAAAAATCCAGAATCTGACGCAAACATTATTATTCAGGAGGGTGATATAATTCGGATACCAAAGAGGTTGGAAACGGTACAGGTAAAAGGAGAACTACTTTATCCCACCACCGTCAAGTACAACGACGATATGAATTTTCTCGATTATATATCTCAATCGGGTGGCTTCACCAGAAGCTCTTTGCGTCGGTCCTCATACATTAAGTATCCCAACGGCTCGGTCGATCGTACCCGCCGATTCCTGATGTTCAACGTCTATCCCAAAGTTGAGCCGGGCTCGGAGATATATGTTCCTGAGAAAGGGCAAACGGCTTTGACGCCTCAGCAAATCCTGCAGCAGGGCATTTCGGTCACCTCTACTTTATTCACACTCATCCTATCGGTACTTGCCTTCCGCAATATCCGTTAACACAACGCGCTTAAAATGGCCCAAGCTATTATCCAAGAACAGCATCCCGAAAGGCTGCCTGAAGACCAGATATCACCCAAAACGGTGGTAATGAAGGTAGTTTCGGCCAAAGATGCCCTGCTCAGAAATTGGAAGTTGATTCTAATCCTATGTCTGATGGGTTACGGGATCGGCTACGCTCTGGATGTTTATCTCAAAAAGCCCGCTCAATATGAGGCTAGTATATTGTTCAACCTCGGCGCGGGTAGTTCGCCCAACTCGCAGTTCGGTCAAATGGCTGGGATGTTCGGTTTGGGTGGCGCTCCAGACGCCAATGTCTATACGGGCGAGAACTTTCTCTACTTTGTCAACTCACGCCCCGTCTTGGAAAGAGCCTTGATGAAGGAAGTCCAGGTAGGCGATCAGAAAAAGATGATGGCCAATTTTGTTATCGATTCCAGCAGCATTAAAGATGAGGAATGGAAAGACGTACCAAAGCTTGAGAGCTTTTATTTCACAAGCGATAGCACCGACGGATTCTCCGACTTCGAACATAGGGCTCTCAATTCGGTAGTTGACGTGGTTAAAGTGGCGACAGCTGTGTATGAACCTGACCGTAAGTCGTCTTTTCTAATGCTAACCGTACGCTTTAAGAGCGAATTGCTGGCCGAGCGTTGGGCCAAAACAATGCTGGAAACGGTTGAAGAGGTCTACACCGAAAATCAAACATCCAAAACACGGAAAACACTTAGATTACTACAGAGTCGCGCCGATTCATTGGAGAGCATCCTGAACGGCACCGAGAGAAATTTGGCTCGCCAAATGAACTACAGTGCTAACATTGTGGCACCGGAAGGCCAAGCTCGGGTTACCAAATTGCAGCGTAATTCCCAGTTCATCACCCAACTCTACGCTGAAGCCAGTCGCAACGTAGAGGCGATGAAGGTTTCGTTGGTACAAGAAGCACCGTTGTTTACGATCATCGAACCTGTCAAACAACCACTCGATATGAAAATTGACGAAGGAAAGCGAGCACAAATAGGCCTTTTGATCGGGTTAGTACTGGCCTTTATTGCGGTGTACTTCAAGGGCGTCTATGCTTCAGTCATGGCCGACGATCGATTCTAAAATATTATGGCTTACCGTACAATCATCAAGGCAGGAGGATCGGGAACCGACTATTGGCTGGATCTGTGGCGAAACCGACAATTGCTCTGGATTCTTTCTAAACGGGACATTTCGGTTCGTTACAAGCAGACGCTGCTGGGTATAGCCTGGAGCGTCGTGCGCCCGCTTATGACCATGCTGGTCATGGCAGTAGTGTTCAGTCAGGTGGCTAAGCTGCCTCCCGACCCAAATATCCCCTACCCGCTTATGATCTTAGGCGGGCTGACGATCTGGACTTTCTTCTCAGGGGCGTTCAGTCAGGTCAGTAACAGCATCGTCTTGAATTCCAATCTGGTGTCGAAGGTTTATTTCCCTCGGCTACTTATGCCGTTGAGTGCAGTGGCTGTTGGCTTCATCGACTTCCTCATTTCGTTGGTACTGTTCATCGGTTTGAGTATTTACTACAACTATTTGCCCAGCGCCAACATCGTCTTTCTACCTTTTTTTCTGGTTCTCACTTTTATTTCTGCGCTGGGTTTCGGACTTTTCTTTTCGGTTATCAATGTCCGATTTCGGGACATCGGTCAACTAATACCTTTCATCGTGCAGGTCGGCATGTACGCTTGCCCAATCGCCTACAGTACGCGGCTCGTTCGGGATTCCTTGCCACAATACTACGAGTACTACATCATGAACCCCGCTGTGGGAATCATCGATGGCTTCAAATGGTGTTTGCTGGGTAGCAATTCCTATTTCGATCCTAACAGCCTCTATTCTACATTAATCGTATCGATAATAGCATTGTTTCTCTCCGTTATGTACTTTCGCAAGAAGGAGAACACATTTGTAGATTATATTTGATACATAGCAATCGTCTATGCACGTCATTACAGCTGAAAATATCAGCAAAAAATATATCATCGATCACCAGGGCACCCGAAAGACTTCGAGTTTGCGGGATGTGGTGGCCGATGGTTTTAAGCAGTTATTCAATAAGAATAGCAAAGATTCCGTCACTGAGCGCAAGGAGGAGTTCTGGGCGCTGCAAGACGTCAACTTCACGATCGACCAGGGTGACCGCATAGGCATTGTTGGCCATAACGGGGCCGGAAAATCTACTTTGCTCAAAATCCTGAGTCGCATCACAGATCCCACTACAGGTCAAGTTTCCATTGATGGACGAGTGGCGAGCTTACTGGAAGTAGGTACGGGGTTTCATCCTGAGCTCACAGGCCGTGAGAACATTTTCCTCAATGGTGCCATTCTAGGCATGAACAAGGGCGAGATAAAAAGATCTTTCGACGCAATCGTGGATTTTGCCGGGGTAGAAAAATTTCTCGATACGCCTGTGAAGCGGTACTCTTCGGGCATGTACGTCCGGCTGGGCTTTGCTATTGCCGCTCACCTCGAACCCGAGATCATGATCATCGACGAGGTACTTGCTGTCGGCGATGCTGAATTCCAGAAAAAGTGCTTGGGCAAAATGCGCGACGTTTCCGAAAGCGGACGAACATTACTTTTTGTCAGCCATAACCTTACCGCCATTCAGGCACTTTGCAATAAATCATTTTATTTTGAAAAAGGGAAATTGCTGGATCAGGGCGAAACATCCCGTATCGTTACTACGTACCTGAGTCGGGTGTCGCAAAAAAAACTGGAACGCCAGTGGGACGACATTGATACCGCGCCCGGTAACGATGAAATTCGTGTTAAGAGTTTCAAGCTGGTTCCCGACTACCTCGACAGTCTGATGCACATTGACGTGAGGACTTCTATGGACATTCAGTTTGAGTTCTGGAACATGGTCGAAGATGCCCAGCTGAACCTTAGCCTGCACCTGTATTCTTATACGGGTGAGTGCATTTTTAATGTTGGTACCCCATCGCAGTCTTTCGCACGTGGTTTGATCACCGGGTCCTTGGAAATACCCGGCCACTTCCTCAATGATGGCTCTTACATGATCTCGATCATGGTGGTCAAGGACACGAGCAGCGTGATTTATAATATGGAGGAAGCACTGACTTTCGACGTAGAGGATTATCGGGAGGGTGTTACTTGGTACGGAAAATGGCCCGGCTATATTCGTCCGCAACTGAATTTTTCCCTCAACCAGGTTGAATCCGTCGTGAATGATTAATGTTACCAAGTCTTTTCTGCCCGATCGTGAGGAGTACATCAAGTACATCAATCAAATCTGGGATCGGGTGCAGCTTACCAACAATGGTCCACTGTTACAAGAGCTCGAAAAAGGCCTAAAAGATTATTTAGGCGTAGAGAACCTCTACTTTTGCGGTAACGGCACTATCGTACTGCAAATCGCGCTTAAAGTACTGGATATCACAAAAGAGGTCATCACAACGCCCTTCTCTTACGTCGCTACGACTAATTCAATTTTGTGGGAAAACTGTACGCCTGTGTTTGTGGATATCGACCGTCACACATTCAATATTGATCCAAACCTCATAGAAGCAGCCATTACGCCCGACACGCAGGCCATTATGGCTACCCATGTATATGGCAATCCCTGCGCCGTGGAGAAAATTCAGGAAATCGCCGATCGGCACTCGCTGAAAGTGATTTATGACGCGGCCCACGCTTTTGGCGTAAACTACCAAGGGCGGTCGTTGCTTTCCTACGGGGATCTGAGTACATGTAGTTTCCACGCTACCAAGGTTTTCCATACCGTTGAAGGCGGTGCCCTGATTTCCAATCATCCCGAGTTGCACGAAAAAATCCATCTTCTGCGAGCTTTTGGTCACCGCGGCGATGAGGAGTACTTTTTCGCGGGCATCAATGGTAAAAACTCTGAGTTTCACGCTGCGATGGGATTGTGCAATCTTCCCCACGTTCCCGAAATTATTGCTGCCCGTAAGGCTGTTTTTGAGCAGTATGACGCTCAGTTGGATTGGGGAAAACTGACAAAGCCGTCCATCGATCCGATAATCGAGTACAACTACGCTTACTACCCGGTGGTATTCGAGTCTTATGAGATGATGCGTAAGGTCCAGGCGGCCCTGCTCGAAAACCAAATCGCCCCCCGGAGGTACTTTTACCCTTCCTTGAATACACTCACCTTTCTACCCCGACACTTCCCATGTCCAGTGTCGGAAGATATTTCGTCACGGGTGCTGAGTTTGCCGCTATACTTCGGACAGCCTGCCGAAGAGATCGCAACGATCAGCGAAATCATCAACCAAAACCTTTGACCAACCAGCCGTGGAACCCATCTATTGGATTTTCTTCTTGCTGTTCGTCGGAAGTGTCGGTTACGTAGCCAAGCAGCTAAGCTCTTCTTCCCTAGCCGAGTGGTTGTTGTGTTCCTTTGTCCTATTTGTAGGTTCGGTCATTCCTACGGGCTTCGTATTGTCGGCTTTGGATTTAACGGATCAGACTTTCGCTTGGATTATCGGAAATTTTCTGGTTCTGGCAATCCATTTTGTTTTGTGGCAGCGATTGATTGGCCCTACTGAGCGTTTTTCAATCAGAGGTATTTTCCGAAACCGCACCGCTACTTTCAAATCCTGGTTTAGTAAGCTCTCCCCCTACCTAAAACTGCTATTTACGCTGATGATCGGGACGCTGCTCGTGATCGGGGTCACGAATTTGCTGTTGGTGCTATTTACCGTTCCCAACGAATGGGATAGTATGACGGGCCACCTCAATCGGGCCGTGCGCTACATTCAGCGCGGTACTATGGAGCATTTTGGGGGCACCAACTGGAACATGGACACCTACCCCAAAAGCGTAACAGCGATTCAGATTTACAGCTACCTGATCTCGGGCCAAATCGAGAATGCGTTCAAACTTATTCATCACACTGCCTACTGGATCACGCTTATAGCCATTTTCGGCACCGCGCAGCGGATTGGCCGCAATTTGTCGGCCAGTTTTTTCTGTGCTTTGGCGTATAGTTTGTTTCTGGATTTTTTGATGCAGGCTATTACTACCGAAACGGACATCGTCCTGACTGCCTACCTGAGTTGTTTACTGTATTTTTTGTACAGCTACCACGTTACGCGGCACGACAAGTACCTTTATTTAGCCGGATTGGTTTTTGGTATTACGCTGGGCCATAAAGTGACCTTCGTCCTGCTACTGCCTTCGGTGTTTGTCATCATGATTTATACCGTTTTTCTGGCTCCAGACGTCAAGATTTTCTTTCAAAGAACTTTTAAACTCGGATTTGCCATCTTAATGGCGGTGTCAATTTACGCCCTGCCCACGGGATATCTCAAAAATATTCAGGTGTTTGGTCATCCCATCGGTCCACCCACAGCTTTGAAACATCAGTCGGTTGAGCGAGCGGGAAGTTTGCGCAATTTGGCCGAACAGGGTAGCCGTAATTTGGTTCGATACTCCTACGATTTTTTCAACCTCGACGGTATTCGAAACGCGCAGTGGGGTTACGATTTAAATACTCAGATTCGAAAGCCTATTGTGTTGCTGGAAGATAAATTGGGGATGAGGCTGGACGAAGAAACTGACTTTTCCATCGTGCCATTCAGCTTTCAACGGCGATTCGAGTTCTACAACGCCAATCCCTATTGGGGAATATTCGGCTTCGCCCTACTCCTTCCACTTATTCTCTTGACTTTCCTGCGAATTTTCCGCTCACGGCCGCACTGGTTTTTGGCCTCAGCGGTAGTGTTGCACTTTATAGCCATCTCTTATTCAGCACCTTATGACCCATTTAAGGGTCGCTACTTTATTGAGACCGGTCTGTTTGGTTCATTATTCTTTCTTATGCTTTTCTCCAACCACCGTCTATCAATTTTGAAACCACGGCGTTGGGCCTGGAAGTCGTACGTCGGGCTGATCGTGCTTTTAGCGTGTATATCTGCGGTGATGTCGGTTTATTTAAATATTCGCAGTCTTCCGCTTTCTGCCTATGGGTATGAGTCGGCGTTTACCACCGAGCGCATAAAATTCCAAACTTTCGCCCGGCCCGATACTTACCCCGCCTATCTACGTTTCGATTCGCTCGTCCCACCTGACGCTACGGTAGCCCTCGGAACGATCAAT
>NZ_JBGSXF010000296.1:0-10415 GCF_041751555.1 Persicitalea sp.
TGCGGATGGCGTTCTTGAGCGTGGTAGTGATGTGCGATTGCCCCACCACCGAATCGAAGGTGACAGGGCGGTACTTGCGGGCCGATACGACGAAATGCTCCATGCGTGCAAGTTACGTTTGAGGGCGGGATTTTCAAAGGGCGTCAGCAAGCCAAGTTTTGCACCTTGGCCAAGGGATAGGCCACCCAAGTGCTGCTTATCCAGTTTGCTCTTTTACCAGAAAAAATGGGGGCTTCTGTAAGTTTTTCTGCTTTGTTGCAACCTATGGGGAAAAACAACTGCTATGAACTTTCCCAAAATCTTGCTTACCGTTTTAGTCCTGATGTACTTTCATTGTCCTCGAGGCTACGCCCAGTCTAAGCTAGTCGTTGACAAAGTGCTCCACGAATACTTAACCACGCAACAGCAGAGAATGAGGTTCAGCGGTGTGGTGATGGTAAGTATTGACAATCACATCATCTACCAGGACGTGGTAGGATTGGCCTCGCGCGAACTAAGCGTACCCGTTACCCCTAAATCAGTCTTCCGCATAGCGTCTATTACCAAGCAGTTCACCGCCCTCCTTACACTCTTGGCCGAGGAAGAAGACAGATTAACGTTGGCGGACTCGCTAGGACATTTCTTTCCTGAGCTAACCGATTCCAATTGGCAAAAAATTACCCTTCACCAACTCCTGACGCATACCTCTGGCCTACCCCACAATGAGGGCATTGCGAACTACTGGAACATCAAATCTTTCCTACCGTTGAGCGATAAACAGGCGATTGCCGAAATTTTCGATCTGAAACTATTAGCTGATCCCGGCAAAGAAACTCATTACTCAAGCCCCGGCTATTTCCTGCTGGCTAGTGTGCTGGAAAAAGTCTATCAGGACACCTACGCCAATATCGTGGCCAGGAAAATGACGGTTCCGCTTGGGCTGGCGAACACGGGTGTTGCTTCGTCGCGAAAAATAATCCCTCAGCTGACCAGCGCGTACCATATGCTGGGCGATTCTATGATGGTGGCTCCCAACCGTGATTTCAGTTTGATGAAAGGATCAGGGGATTTATACGCTTCGGCGGAAGACTTGACCCGATGGAACAGCAGACTTTTGGCCGACACAATGTGGACCGAGGAAATAAAGAAGAAACTGTTTTCTGTTCACAATCAGCAACCTGTGCACGGCAATGAAGACGCTTATGGGTACGGCTGGTTCATCAGATCCGGCGATGATCGAAAGCGGAAGGCATATTATACGGGTGGTGGTACATTCGGCTGCTCCGCTATTTCGGTGATCTACCCGAAAGAAAAAATGAGTATCGTAATATTGAGCAACGTGTCTGCCTTACCCGTCAACGAACTTTGGCACGATATAGAAAAAATTGTTTTCGGAGAAGATTTTGAATTACCCGTAATTCATATAGAACGACAACTTTCGTCGGAGCATTTGGGTAAGATGTCCGGGAAGTACGTGGCGGAAAATGGCATGGCGCTAAGTATTTCTCTATCGGGAAATCAGCTTTACGCCAAGTTGGGTAATAATCCAATTTTCGAAATATATCCTGAACAGCGATTCCGGTTTTATGGTAAGAAAGTAGAGGTGGCGCTACACTTTCAGTCCGATGAGGAAGGGAATATCACGCGGGTAGAGGCAGAAAGGAAAGGGCAGAAGGTCACCTTTTCAAAGCAATAATCGATGAAACAGACCGAGTTTCTAGCCCTTATCGATCAGCATCAGGGAATACTTCACAAGGTATGTCGCTTGTACCGCGATACCAGGGAAGATCAAGAAGATCTATTTCAGGAAATCATCTATCAACTGTGGCGTTCCCTGCCCTCATTCGTCGGTACGGCGAAGTTTACCACCTGGATGTATCGCATCGCCTTGAATACGGCTATGGCCACCTATCGAAAAAAAACGCCTCGACTCGTCTTTACTGACTCTTTCCCTGAGCGGGACAATGAAGATTGGAACGCAGAACAGCAACAGCGCGAGGAAAGAATGTTTGCCGCCCTGAAACAGTTGAACGACCCCGAAAAAGCATTAATCGCCCTTTATCTCGACGACCTAAGTTATCGGGAAATAGCTGAACTTACTGGCCTGACCGAGAGTCACGTAGGCGTAAAACTCAACCGCATCAAAACAAAAATCAAGAAACTTTTAAATATAAACTGATGGAACTCGACGACCTGAAATCTGACTGGAAAAACGTGGCTTCAGATAGGAAGCCCACCAAATCATTGCGCCAAATGATTCAAGAAAGCAAGCACCCGGTTTTGAAAGGAATTAAAAGACAGCTGGTTATTGAGACAACTTTGTTTTCGGTGTTCCTCTTGGCCTATTATAATGGGTTCGACGGGGATCAAAAACCAATCTACGCCAACGTATTACTAGTGGCTGGCGTGTTGCTGGTGATATTTCATAATATTTTGGGCTATCTATCCACGCGAAACATTGTCGCAGGTTTTGACCTGAAAGAATCGCTAAAAAACTACCTGGCGAAAATTAGAAGGTACGCGATTGTGTCGGTACTATCGCGGGTGGTCGCTTTCCTTTGCTTGATCTTATTTTTTACCTCGACTATTTCCTTTTCCAATAGCAATAAGTACCTTATTTTATTGGGGATACTATTAATATTTTTTGTTCAAATCTTCTTTCTATCAAAGCTTTGGAGAAAAAGGATCAAGAGTTTGGAGGTCGTGCTAAGTCAACTCGGCGAATCGTGAGATGATAAGTTACGGCTGAAGGTCACGAATAAACTACCTCCCCAAGCTGCAAATCCTTCTTCAAGCCGCGTATAGTCGTATTCTTGTCGATCACCACTAACTCCACACCCAGCATTTCTGCCAAGTCTTCGATGTGCTGGGTCGTCAGATTTTGGCTGTAAACCGTATGATGCGCTCCTCCGGCCAGAATCCATGCTTGCAGCCCCAATTCCATACTAGGTTGTGGTTTCCAAAGTACCCGCGCGGTAGGTAGTTTGGGAAAATCCTGCGTGATTTCGACAGCCTCCACCTCGTTGACCAGCAGCCGAAAACGATTACCCAAGTCTATTAATGAAACATTGAGCGCTGAACCCGCCGCGCCATCGAACACCAGCCGGACGGGGTCCTCTTTACCGCCGATGCCGAGCGGATGCACCTCGCAGCGCACTTGCCCGGCGGCGATCGTGGGGCAGATTTCCAGCATGTGCGAGCCGAGCACCATTGAGTTTTGGGAGTCGAAGTGATAGGTGTAATCCTCCATGAACGAGTTACCGCCCGGCAGACCCGTCGCCATCGTTTTCAGCGTGTGAACCAGGGCGGCGGTTTTCCAGTCGCCCTCGCCGCCGTAGCCGTAGCCCGCCGCCATCACCCGCTGCGAACCGATGCCGGGCAATTGGCGCATTCCGTGTAAGTCCTCGAAAGTATTCGTATAAGCCGAGTAGCCGCCATCTTCCAAAAAAGCTTTCAGGCCCAACTCGATGCGGGCCGCTTCGACCAGCGAGTCACGAATGGCTCCGCCTTTCACGAGGGAATTCATCAGCTGGTAGGTATCCGCATACTCCTGAATTAAAGCATTCAGCTCATTGTCTGTGACTTGGTCGATGATTTTTACCAGATCCCCCACGCCGTGGGTGTTGACCGAAAAGCCGAACATGATTTGGGCTTCCACCTTGTCGCCCTCCGTCACGGCCACCTGCCGCATATTATCGCCGAAGCGAACCACCTTCATCGTCTGCATCCGGTAGCGGGCCACCGCCACCCGCGCCCAGCCATCGATCTGCGCCAGAACGGCCTCACTCTGCCAGTGGCCGACGACGACCTTTCGGCTGATCTTCATGCGCGTGACCAGAAACCCAAACTCGCGGTCGCCGTGGGCGGACTGGTTGAGGTTCATGAAGTCCATGTCGATGTCTGCGAAGGGGATGTCGCGGTTGAACTGCGTGTGCAGATGCAGCAGCGGTAGTTGGAGGGCTTTCAAGCCGCCGATCCACATTTTGGCGGGCGAAAAGGTGTGCATCCAGGTGATGATCCCCACGCAGTTGGGCGTGGCGTTGGCCGCCTTGCAAACGGCCAGAATCTCCTCCGGCGTTTTGACCACGGGCTTGAAGACTACCCGCACCGGGATTTGCGAAGCCGAATCGAAAGACTCGGCGATGGTTTTGGAATGCTCGTCCACCTGCCGCAGGGTTTCCTGCCCGTACAAGTGCTGACTGCCCGTGACAAACCAGATTTCGTAAGACTTTAAATCAACCATTGTTTTCCGTGAATTTTCCCAGCGACTGGTACCGGGCGTATAAATTTTGATAAATAGGGACTTTTTCCGGGTCGGGCGAATAACTTTCGTCAAAACCCGATCCCATCGCTTTTTGGGCGGCGGCAAGATCCGCGTGAACGCCCGCCGCCACGGCGGCATTCATGGCGGCACCCAAAGCGCAGGCCTGATCCGAACTGGCTACCCGGATGGGCATATCCAGCACGTCAGAAAGCGTCTGCATCACGAAAGGTGACTTTTTGGCAACGCCGCCGATAGCAATTACCTGTTTGATGGGTACGCCTTCCTGAATAAACCGATCCACGATCGCCTTTGAGCCAAAAGCCGTGGCTTCGACAATGGCTTTGAAGAGCATCACGGCATCCGTTCCCAGGTTCAGACCCGTCAGGGTGGCTTTCAGGGTATGGTTGGCGTCGGGCGTCCTGCGTCCGTTGATCCAGTCGGTAGCGACGGGATCGTTTTCAGTCACGGGCAGCTTGGCGGCTTTTTCCGAGAGGTGGGGAATCAACTTTTCACTCAGTTTGTCGGCGGCTTCATCGCCCAGCAGTTCCCGCACGGGTTCGGTAATTATTTTTTGAAACCAAGCGTAATAGTCGCCGTAGGCCGATTGTCCCGCCTCGGTACCTAGCATCCCGGGAATGATGGAGCCATCCACTTGCCCGCAAATGCCTCTGATGAGCAAATGGCCGATTTCTTCGTTCGGCGCGACAAGCATGTCACAGGTGGAGGTACCCATGACTCGAACAAAGGCATACGGCTCGATCTCTGCTCCGACAGCGCCCATGTGGGCGTCGAAAGCACCCACGCCAATAACCACATTTTGGGGCAAGCTAAGCTTCTCGGCCCACTCGGGCGAAATCGTCCCCATCGCCTGGTCAGAGGTGTGGGTATCGGTGTAAAGTCGTTCGCGCAGGCCGGACAGCAGCGGGTCGAGTTTGGTCAGGAATTCTTCGGAAGGTAATCCGTCGAATTCATTATGCCACATAGCTTTGTGGCCCGCCGCGCAGCGCGAACGATTCATGGTCAGCGGGTCAGTGTTCCCCGTCAACACGGCGGAAATCCAGTCGCAATGCTCGACCCAGGAAAAAGCCTTTTCGCGGATGCTTGGGTCGGCCCTCAGGGTGCGTAGAATCTTGGCCCAGTACCATTCGGAAGAATAAATACCGCCGACGTACTTGGTGAAGTCCACGTCCCAGCGATGCGCGAGTTGGTTGATTTCCTCGGCTTCGGCGTTGGCGGTGTGGTCTTTCCAGAGGATGAACATACCGCTGGGGTTTTCGGCGAATTCGGGAAGCAAGGCCAGCGGGGTACCCGCCCGGTCCACCGCCACGGGCGTAGAACCCGTGGTATCTACCGACATGCCGACGACGTTTTGCCGGACTTCGGCGGGTGGCTCGGCTAAGGCACCTTTCATAACGCTTTCGAGCCCTTCGAGGTAATCGAGCGGGTGCTGCCGAAACTGCGAAACCTCTGCCTCGCAATAAAGTCCCTTCTTCCAACGAGCGTAGTAGTGGACAGCGGTGCCGACGCTTTCGCCAGTGCGGGTATTCACCACCAGCGCCCGGACGGAATCCGTGCCATAGTCGATGCCGATGGTGTATAGGTCTGTCAATTTATTTTTCATTTACGGGTATAGTGTTTTTTCAGTTAAAGCTGAATCTTCTGATTTTCTTCGGCAATGCGAAAGCCACGCTCTCGAACCTTGTCGCTTTCCACTGAATTGGGGCGCAGAACAGGATTGGTGTGGTTGAAGTGGATGAAATGAACCTTGTTTTTCTCCCAATTGGGCAGATCCTTTAACAAGTCCATAGTCTCTCGGATAAAGGGATGCGGTACTTCACTCATTGGTCGGGCAATTTCTCCATCCTGAAAGAAAGTACCGTCGATCAGCACGAAGTCGTTGGCCTTTACGACTTCTGCCAGGTTTTGCTCCAACTTCTGCCACTTATCGATGTCGGGAACGAAAAGCAGAGACTTACCCGCCGTTTTGATTCTGTAGCCCACCGTTTCCGAAAACTCATCCCGGTGCGGCACTCGGAAAGGCGTCACTTTGATGCGCTCATTCAGTACTAGTTCTTTACCCTCCGTAAGGGGCCGAATTTCAATATTCTGTAAGCTGACCAACTGGCTCCACGGGCCGTTATTTTCCAAAAAGGCCTTCATTTTAGGCATGGCGTAAACGGGCATTTTCTCCGCTCCCATCACTTCCCGCCCCAGGTGCATCAGTCCGGTATAATGCCCTATGTGGGCGTGGGTGAGGAAGATACCCGCGAGCGGTGCAGGATTTTTAGTCGCCAGTTCGAGTCGGTGGAGTTGGTCGGCGAAGTCGGGCGTGGCGTCGAAAAGCCAGCTTTGCCCACTCACCGGATCGACTATTGCGATGCAGGAAACCGACCCGTGCCGATTCTTGTCCAGCCACACCGCCCGGCAACATTCTTTCTGGCAACTCGCTTGCGGATATCCGCCGTCTTGTGCTACGCCCAGGATGATGGCGTAAGGATTCTGGGCAAAAGAGTCAAAAGAAAGGAGAGCCAGGATGATAAAGAACCGCACAGTTCTCATGATACAATGCGCTGAACGAGTTTTCTAAAATCTGCTGAATCTTTTTCTAGCTTGTTGGCATCCAACAGTTTCAGCAACTCCACGGCGTGTTTGATGATTTGGTATTCCCCTCTTCCGCCTTCGCGTGGATTTTGGGTAATTCTGATGAGTTCCTCTTTTGGATTGGCTATTTCTTCTGCTTTCCTCTTGCTCAACTTCTCTGATACAGTTTTGCCAGTTTTATCTAAACCATAAAATTTATCCAAAACCTCCGGCTGAGATAAAAACCAAGCTTCCATTTCCTGGATCATGTAAAATACTCTTTCAGAATGAGATTCAAGCCTGTGGTTTCGCAAGTCGGCATTTCGCTGCGTTTCGGCATCATCTAAATCAAGGAGTAGCAAAAAAATGTCGCCCGCCAATCTATTATTCAAAAATTTGTCGATAGTCTGTTCTTTTCCTCCTCCCAGAATAATTTTGGGAAGTTTTCCTGTCAGTTTTTGTTCTAATAGTTTTGTAAAACCCTGACGCAGATCTCCGTTTGAGCTATTGGGTTCTCCTTCGATAAAAAGTATGATCTTCTTAGCTGCCATACCTTACGCCTCCTAGGTCGCCTTGTTTCCACATATGCCCCAAGGCGAAGTCTTCGTACCAGCCTTCAAATACTTCTTTCGTGTAAGTATTCACAACGGTGGCGTTGCCTTCATCTTTCTCAAAGACCAGCACGTTCTCGATTTCAAAGTAGTTGAGCAGGCTTTCCGAATGCGTGGAAATAACGATGGTCGATGACTCGGACGCCTCTTTAACGGCGTCGGCAATGCTGGAAATCATATCAGGATGCAGACCTACCTCGGGTTCATCTATGCAAATAAATCGCCCTCGGTCGGGATTATACAGAATGGATAACAAGCAGAGATAGCGCAAAGTACCATCCGAAATATTGGAGACGTGTACGGCACTATCCAATTTGTTTTCTTCGATCATCAATTCGATATTTCCCCCAATAAAATTAAAATCAAAGCCTGTGAAATTGCTATTAACTTCGTTGAGCATATCGGTAATTTTACGATAGTATGGCTTATTGTTAATTTTTATTGTATTCAGCATTTGTGGCAAATTAGCCCCATCGGAAGCAAGGCGCTTTTCGGAAGTCGGAAGTACTGGCTTACGAATGGCACTTTTTGGTGTTGTATCGAAATAATCATATACTACAATATCCCGGATGGCTTTTTTCAGGGCTGTCAATGCGTAGTAACGGTCGGGGTCGTTTATTTCCTTCAAGGCTAATTCCTGAGAATCAAAACCATCGTATTTTATTAAACTAGTTTTACTACTATTTTCTTTAACTCTTTCATTGAGATAGCCTTTTCCGTTCTCAAATGTCAAATAAATAAATCCTTTTGAGTTCCTAATATTTTCTTCAACATAAAAATTTGAAAGACTTGAAGATTTCACGACATTTATCTCGTAGATTATATCATCTGTAAAATTGAATCCATTACCTTCTTTGCTTATCGAAGGCCCTTCAAAAGTGTAGCGAATGGTGCTGGTTTGAGCGTTTGAATCCTTAGAATTCCCCTTAAATAAAAAATTATCAATTCCCCCCAAATTGTCAAGGATGTGCTTTCTGAGTCCCACGCCCGCTACGCCTTCTTTTAGCAGCTTGACTGCTTTCAGAAAATTAGATTTTCCCGAGCCATTGATGCCAATGAGAATACTTGTTTCGGGATGCAGCTGAACCACGCACGAATCGAAACTATAAAAATTGGTTATCTCGATCGACTTTATCATAGGGGATGCACTTTGCGTTTGGAAGATGAGAGCAATTTACGACAAATTCACATTGCCTTCATTGCACCTTCTTCGGAAACACCTGATGGCTATCCGCCCATTTCTGCCACTTCTGGTTCATCTCCTGCACCAATTCGGGGCGCAGGGCGGCGAGGTCGCGGCGTTCGGTGCGGTCGTTTTTGAGGTCGAAGAGTTGCCAGGCACCGTCGCCCATTTTCCTGACCATCTTGAAATCACCCTTCCGCACGGCGCAGTATTCCTGGTGTTCCCAGAAAAGCCACTCGCGCTCGATAGGCGCATCTTTTTCGATGATACCCATCAGGCTCAGTCCCTCCATGGGTTTGATTTTCTGGCCGTTGTGGAAGGTAGTCGGGTACGTGGCTCCGCTGGCTTCCACGAGAGTAGGCATGAAATCAATCAGATGGCCGACTTCATTGGTGAATTTGCCCTGCCGATTTTTGGGCAGTTTGGGCGAATGCACGATCATGGGCGTGGCGATGCCGCCTTCGTAGGGCTTGACCTTGTACTCAAAGAAAGGCGTGTTAGAAGCATTGGCCCATCCAATGCCGTAGGAAACGCTGCTGTATCGCGGGTCATTGATGTAGCTGAATGGCCCCGAACCCAGCTCGTCGTAAAATTCGGCGCAGGCTCCGTTGTCGGCCAGGAAGATAATCATAGTGTTATCCATCAGCTTTTTGCTTTCCAGGTAGTCAAGTACTTTGCCCACGTTGTAGTCCACGGCATACACCTGCGCGGCATAGACTGCCATGCGGTAGGCCACTGTGTCTTTTTCCGACTGCTTCAATTTCTCCCAGGGCCGCACCCGGCTGTCGCGCCCGGAAAAGCCCCATTTTGGGTCAATCAGGCCCATCTTGATTTGCCCATCCAGCCGCTGCTGCCGGATTTTATCCCAACCTATTTTGTAAGTGTTCTTGAATTTGGCGATGTCTTTTTCCTTGGCTTGCAGCGGCCAGTGCGGGGCGTTGTAGGCTAGGTACCAGAAGAACGGGTCCTCGGTTTTTTGTTCTTTCAAAAACTTGATTCCCTCGTCCGTGAAGGCGTCCGTGGTGTAGTAGTCTGGGTCGGTAGGCGTGGCAAGTTTCTCGTTGTCCAGCCATACGCTACGCCCGCCCTGTGGTTTGAGGTAGCTGGAAGCTCCGGCCAGGATGCCATAATAGTGGTCGAAACCGCGCTGTAGGGGCCATTTCTCCTTGCCGTCCATCCCTACGTGCCATTTTCCAGTCATGTAAGTACGGTAGCCCCTGGTTTTCAGGACTTCGCCTAGCGTGACACATTCACGATTGAGGAAGCCCTGGTAGCCGGGCGTTCCCCAATGGTAGGCTTCGGGCCGCTCGGGGTCTTCGGACATTTGGCCAATGCCCGCCTGATGCGGATACAGCCCCGTGAGCAGACTGGCCCGCGTGGGACAGCAGCGGCCCGTGTTGTAAAACTGCTTGAACCTCAAACTACGCTTGGCCAGGCGGTCGATGTTGGGCGTCGGAATTTCGCCACCGTAGCAGCCGATGTCGCTCCAGCCCATGTCGTCCACCATGATGAGGACGATGTTGGGTTTTTCCATAGCGGGCTTCTGAGTAACGGACTTAGGCTGGGTCGGTGGCTCATTGGGGACGTGGAACAAAGAAAGCAGCGAAAGAATTGCGAGGAGAACTGGGGTCAGCATGATTCGTACGGGTTTTTATTGATGTAAAAAAAGCCAGTGAGGGGTATTTTCTCCCGCCTATAGGCTAAATTCTTTGGGCGGAGCCAACACCCGCTTCACCTTGACATTCCGGTAAAACAGCTCCGCGCCTTCCGATTGCAGGGCGATTTTACCGCCGCGCAG
>NZ_JBGSXF010000297.1:0-5887 GCF_041751555.1 Persicitalea sp.
CAGGTATCTGACGGTAGTGGCACCGTACCTAGGGAGCCAGCCTCAGATCGAGGCCCGGTTGATTGGGCAAACCCCAATCGGTGGCTCACGGATTGAAATCGAGGTGACGCTCGACGGAAGGAGTAAACGGCTTGTTTACGAATATTGAGACTTCAAGCTGATTTCTAACCGGTAAATCACTGATTTTGATAAAGTGTGCAGCGCATTAAGTGAGCTTTTTTATTTTTTCAATACCTTCGGACGGGTCATTGAAAAAAGATGAAATGAAGAAGGAACTCCAACGCGAACGAAACCGATTACTCTACTCCATCGACCGACTGCTGGACGGGCCGATGATTTTCCTGGGCTTCGTGTGGCTGGTGCTGTTGATCGTGGATCTGATCTGGGGATTGTCCAAGACGCTGGACTACATCAGCATTGGCATCTGGATTCTGTTCATCATCGACTTCATCGTTAAGTTTATCCTGGCGCCCGCGAAGCTGAACTACGTCAAGAAAAACTGGCTGACGGCTATCTCGCTCATTATTCCCGCCCTGCGGGTGTTCCGCATTTTTCGTTTTCTACGGGTGCTGCGCAGCTTGCGTGGACTGCGGCTGGTCAGGATCGTCTCGTCGCTCAACCGCAGCATGAAGAGCCTGGGCGCGACCATGAAGCGTCGGGCCTTCGGTTACGTCGTACTGCTGTCGTTGGTTGTGACTTTCACGGGCGCGGCGGGGATGTTTGCAATTGAAAAACCCGCCCCCGGCTTCGACAGCTACGGCATGGCCCTGTGGTGGACGGCCATGCGTGTGACCACGGCGGGCAGCGAGTATTCGCCCACTACGCCCGAGGGCCGTGGGCTGGCGTTCCTGATCACGCTCTTTGGGTTTGCGATTTTTGGCTACGTGACGGCTACGCTGGCCACCTTTTTCATTGGCCGCGACGCAGAGGAGAAAGACGCCCCCGTGGCGGGAGCGCAGGATGTGGCGGAGTTGCGTAAGGAAATCGCCCTGCTCACGCGGATGATCAATGAAATGAAGGAAAAATTGGCCTAGGATTTTTCTCTTCGGGTGGTAGAAATAATGTCCGGGCGGCTCTTGGCCGGATCGATCAGGTCGTTCGCACCTGAGTTTTTCAGTTCCCTTTCCAGAAAGTAGTTGAGCGCCGTCCGCAGCGTGGCAATGGCAGCGAGCTTGCCGATCTCGTCCCAGCTGGGCGCGATGGCCGTCGCCAGGATATCAGCCCCGAGTAGTAGTTCAAGAGACACAGTAAGTGAGCTTCCGAAGCGAATGCGCAGATCCTGAATGGTTTTTCCGGAATCGGTTTTGGCAAAGTTCAGTACATAGCTGTACAGAAACTGCAAGAGGGCGACGCCGATAACTACAGCAGCCAGGATTTCGATGAACGCGCTGAGGTGCTTGGTGACGACTTCGGCAATTTCTTGCATAGAGCTGACGGTTTATTTAGAATCCGGGGGAGGTATAGATTCCTTGTGTTCATCGACAAAGGTGGTCTTGGCCGAGAATTTACTGATGAGAATACCGACCAGCACTACGGAATAAAATTGCCCGACGATCCCGATGAAAGCCGTGATCAGTTTGACGTAATGGGCTTTGGGGACAATATCACCAAAGCCGATACTGGTAAAGGTCACGCTGTTGAAATATACCAAATCCATGAACACGGCGGCTTTGCTGGAATCATCGATGCCTTCGATGGAACTGAAATCCTCGTAGAGAAACACCTGCATGAGGAAGACGCTTATTTCTAATAACAGGAAGTACCCACAGGCTGAGGCCGAAATGAGGTCTTTATTGATATAGCCGGGACGGATCAGGAAGTCGATGATTTCCCTAAAAATGAAAGAAAAGAAAATGACGTAGGCGATATTCAGGCTCAGCATAAAGTAAGGGAGCCGACCGAATATCGGTAGCGCGATGGGAAAGCCCAGTACTAAAATGAAGAGCAGGTTGCGTACGATCTTTTTCCACCGACCTTTCTTGACGAAAATCCCTACGCTGGCCAGACCCACGACAAGAATGTTGATGGGCCAGATGACCTTAGCGTAGAAATCAACATCTTCCAGAAACACTCCGATGAAAAGGTGCTGAATCAGGGCTATGAGCAGTACTTCGTACTTATGGACGTGCAGCCAGGCAAGG
Source organism: Persicitalea sp. (assembly GCF_041751555.1). Lineage (NCBI taxonomy): Bacteria > Pseudomonadati > Bacteroidota > Cytophagia > Cytophagales > Spirosomataceae > Persicitalea > Persicitalea sp. The sequence continues at coordinate 2,142 of NZ_JBGSXF010000297.1, forward strand.
AGTTTCTTCATGCGGCGAAGGTAATTCTAATTCCGTGCCAGAGTGGTACTTTACCGATCCGACAGCCGGACTTGAATTTTCCCCTGGCTGCCTTTTGCCAGATAAGCCGGGACGCGGACTTCCACGCGCTTGAGATTCGGAATCGTTTTGTCGATTTCCAGCGGAGGCGGATCGAGCGAAACGATCGACACGTTTAGTTTGGCTGGGGCCAGAATCGAAAGCTTGAGTTCTTGTCCGTCCTGCTTCAAGATGGCCCCGTTTTCTGTGGGGATGACCTCGGCGGTCGTCATGAGGGCCCACGTCAGGTACTTGGTGGTCTCGCTGGTTTCGAAAGTGTCTTCGACCAGCACCGAATGGTCGCTTTCTTTAACGAATCGACGTTTCAGCGACTTCACTTGCCCGGCGAGGGGCTTCGACATATCATAGGTGACCTCGGGCTGAGTTCCCGTTTTGAAGTCAACGATGTTGGCCGTGCCAGCCACATCGAAGCGCTCGTCGTTGACCACAATAGTGCTGTGGCCCTGGTTGCCTTTGGTCAGGAGCGTCCATCGCTCGCAATCCTGACAGTAGCCCGACAGATTGAAGCCGATTTTATTGAGTAGGTAGTATCGTTGATTACCTGGATCGAGCACCCAGCGTACACCGTTGAGTTCAAAAATAAAGCTACCCGCGTCCATATTCCCGTGGCTCAACTGAGCCCTCCCGCCTTTGGTAGCCAGGTAAAAATGGCCGGGATCGCCCGCCGTGCCCCGAAAAACGGCAATAGGGTTGATGCCTTTTCCGTGCCACGACGAGGGTAGTTCACTTTTCGAGAGACCACCGACTCGGCTGCGGTACAAGGTTAGGTAGGGGAGCCCGAGGCCCGCCTGTGGCCCAGCTTTTTCGGGATGGGCAAAGAAATCTTCCTCGAATAGTAGCGGGTCGCCCGTTTGGGCCGCGAACCAGGAGAGCAGCACCGAGCCTTGTCCATCGCGGGTGTCGCTGGCGTCGGAGTAGTTGAAGAAAGTGCCCGATGGCGCGGTGGCAATCAATCGGAATTTGCCGCTTTCCAGAAATCCGGGGCTTTTTGAAATGCCAAAGTCGGTTCCCAATGCGCTGGTCAGCACGCTCGAAGCAATCACGGCGTAACTCGTGCCGTACCACCAGTAGCTCGGGCCCTCGGGATAGACCCCGTCCGGGCCGTATTCCCGCACGGAATTAGGCATTTTTTCCAAGGCGCGCGAGATGGTCTTGGCGGCCAACTCGGGGTCGATATCGGCGATGGCGAGAGAAGCCGCTACCAAGCCACCGTGACAGACCGAGTTCCAGTTATTGTTGCCTTCTACCCAGCCCATGCGCAGATTTTTGTCGCTGTAGCTGGGCATAATTCCCTTTTCAATTATAGCCTTCTTGGCGGCAGTAAGGGTAGTTTTGGGCAAATCCTGGCCTACCCAATCTGTGGCCAACGCTACGGCAAACGACATCTCGGACACGTCGAGAAAATGATCGGGGTTCCAGTCTTGGAAAGCGATGACCGCCCGCAATTCTTGGTCGATTTTTTCTAAAATCTTCGGGTCTTTTCCGATCCGATACACCATGCACAGCGTACTCATCCTTCGCAGCATTTCCCGCGACACAAAAAGCAATCGAAAACCTTCCAGCTCTCGTTCCACGACGGGTTTGGACAGGATTTCTCCCGCCTCTTTTACCAGATACTGGTAATAGTCCCTGACGTAGGGATCGTCTTTTAGCTTTTGCCGGATGGTTTTTTCAAGCGCCGGCGTCAGGATGAGTTTAGGGGATTTCTTCGGCAGGTTTTTCTTGATATAATCCGCCGTGATGGGGTTGTCCCAGTGCAAACCACCACCTTTTGTCTCTTGACTGAGTCCTGTCGTTGGGAGTGATGCGCAGTATAAAACAGAAAAAAGAGGAAGTAGGAACGACTTTCTGAACATGGTTACTAGGATCTAGGATGGAACTTTACAAGGAAGACGATGATAATGATCGTTACCCCGGTAGTTCATCTCTCAGAAAGAATGTGAACATTCCCTCAATTCCGCATCCTTACCAGCTTCTCGTAATTCAGAATCGTAATCAAACTACCCTTCATCTCCACCAATTTTTCCTGTTTGAAATCCGAAAGTGTGCGGATGACGGTCTCGGTAGCTGTCCCGACAATCGAGGCGATGTCTTCGCGGGTGATGGCCATCGAGAAAGGGCGGGCTTTGTCGGCCTGATAGCGCTGGGCCAGCATGACGATCGCCTCGGCCACGCGCTTGCGGACGGAGTTGTAGGCCAGTTGCAGCAGCCGCTCCTCGCGCTCCTTTATTTCGTTGGAAAGCATTTTGATAAAGCGCGACGACACCTCCCGGTTGCCTTGCAGAAGCTCAAAAAAATCTTCTTTGGGAATAAGGGCGACTTCCGATTCTCCCAGGGCCACGGCGGTATCCTGGTAGGGATTGTCTTGCAACAAATCGACGTAGCCGAAGAAATCGCCCTCTTTGTACAAATCGGTTATAAACTCCTTGCCGGACTCGTTGGCGCGGTAGGCTTTGATTTTTCCTTCGATCAAAAAGAAAATGCCCGTCGGGAAGCTGCCTTCGGTATAGACGGTTTCCTTTTTTCGGAAAGATTTGATCCTTTTTTCCTCGGTCAATTGGTGCAAAGCATCTGTGGTACGGCCATCTCGGCCGTCTCTGAGTCCACTTTCGTTAAGAAAAGCATCCAAACCTTCGACGCTACGATTAAATCCGGCCCGCAACCGCTCACTTTTTTGCAGCCGCACCTCCACCGCGCTCAGCAGCTCGACGTCGTCATAAGGTTTGGTCAGGTAGTCGTCCGCGCCCATGCTCATGCCTTTGCGCTGGTCGCTCCGCTCGGCCTTGGCGGTCAAGAATATGAAGGGGATATTAGCGGTTTGGTCGGCTTTGCCCAACATGTGCAGCACCCCGTAACCATCGAGTTCCGGCATCATGATGTCGCAGATGATGAGATCCGGGAGTTCTTGCTGGGCCAGCCGGACGCCTTCCTTGCCATTACTGGCGGTCACGACCTCATAATTAGACAATTCCAGAATTTCGGCCGTATTCTCCCGCATTTCGGGATTGTCTTCGATCAGCAGGATTTTTTTTGTGTCCATAGTGGGAGGTTCAGGATGCGTCGGGCGTCTCATTGGGCAGGCGGACGCGGAAGGTGGATCCAATGGCGGGGCTGCTTTCAAATGAGATGTCGCCCCGCATTAGGTCGATGTAATTTTTGACAATATTCAACCCCAAACCCGTTCCCTGGGCGGTTCCGGCGTTGTGAGCGCGAAAAAATCGATCGAAGACATGCGGCTGATCACTTTCAGGAATGCCGATGCCCTGATCCTGAATCTCGAAATAAACACTTTCGCTGTCCGCACGAGTGCTAAGCCGGATTTCGGTGTGGGGCTCGGAGTATTTGATGGCGTTGGAAAGCAGGTTGATTAGCACATTGCGTACCAAATGCTCGTCCAGCCAAACTTCTGCCAGGCCTTCGTGCTGGTAATGAATGAGCTGTCCTTCCCGACAAACGCCCTTTATTTCATCCATCAACTCCTGACAGCAAGCGGGCAGTTCCACCTGCACCGGGATGCTCCGCATATGGCCAGCTTCAAGCTTGCCGATAGATAGAAAATCGTTGAGGATTTCCGTCAGATTATTCACCGCCGACTTGATGCGCTGTACGTGCTTTTGACGCTTGTCGTCTTCCGTTGTTTCTACGTACCTCCCAATCAGAGACGCCGA
>NZ_JBGSXF010000298.1:0-5075 GCF_041751555.1 Persicitalea sp.
ATAATGTCAGGATTGCTCTGCACGGCCTCCACAGTCGTAATCCGCCCCGACATAACTGCCGGGCCGATACTGCGAACTTTCATGGCTTTGAAAAGGTCGGCGGGGAGTGGCTGGGCGAGGAGCGTGGCCGCTGACAGCAGCACCAGAAATAGGGTTTGAGTAGTTTTTGGAAAAATTTTCTGCATACGAACTGTGTCTAGGTTGGTAGTTTGTTCGGCAAAAGTACAAACTAACATTCGTAGAGACGTGATTTATCGTTTCTCTACAATCGTAGCATCCGTTTTTCCAGTTCTTCCAAATGTTCGTCCGTAAAATCTAAATGAGTGACCAGACGAACCAGGTGTTTACCGAATGGTACGGCGCGAATGCGCAGCATTTCCAGCCGCCGGACGTAGTCGGAGGCCAAAATCGTTTCGGGTAGTTCGAAGATTACGATACTGGTGTCGATAGGATAGATGTTCACGACCTCGGCTTTCTTATACAGCATCTCGCCGATGACTCTAGCGCGGGTGTGATCCTCGGCCAACCGAGCCACGTGGTGGTCGAGGGCATAGATCCCCGCGGCGGCCAGGAAACCCGCTTGCCGCCAGCCGCCACCCATTACCTTACGAAAACGGCGGGCTTGCTTGATGAAATCCTTCGTGCCCAACAAAAGTGACCCTACCGGGCAGCCCAACCCTTTCGACAAACATACGCTGATGGAATCAAAAAGTACCCCGTGCTGCGCGGGCGTTTCGCCCGTGGCGACCAAGGCATTGAATAGCCGGGCTCCGTCCAGGTGTAGCGGGACGCCATGCTCATCGCAGACTTTCCGAATCGCCTGGATTTCGGAAAGGTCGTAGTAGCACCCGCCCCCTTTATTCATCGTGTTTTCCAGCGATACCAGCCGCGTGACGGTAGCGTGGATGTCGTCGGGGCTAATGGCTTCGGCTACCTGACGGGCAGTGAGCCGCCCCCGGTCGCCATCCAAAAGCTTGACCGAAGAAAAGGAATTGAGCATAATACCCCCGCCTTCATAAAGGTAGATATGAGATGATTTATCGCAAATGACGTCGCTGCCCGGCTGCGTGTGGACGCGGATGGCGAGTTGGTTGGTCATGGTGCCGGAAGCGCAGAACAGTGCGGCTTCGGTGCCGAAAAGTCGGGCAGCTTTTTCTTCGAGGGCGTTCACGGTCGGGTCGTCGCCCAGGACGTCGTCGCCCAACGGGGCCGACCACATGGCTTCCCGCATGGGGGGAGTAGGTTGGGTAACGGTGTCGGAGCGGAGGTCGATTGTCATGGAGTAGTAAGTTGGGTACAATTGGCGGGAAGGGCGCAAAGATAGTTGAGAAAGCTACTTCTGAGTTTTGAAACTCCCTGTGTAATCGCCTTGCCTATTCTAAACTCAACACAGTTTGGTTTATTCGCACGGTTTCCGGCTGGTTTACTACTTCGAATTTGAAAACGTCAGGGCGGGCGTAGTGACCCACTACATCAAAATCTAGCTTACTTTTGGCAAGAAGCGAGAAGTCCAAATCTGCCGTAAGCACCCCCTCAACGTTCCAGAGCGGCCCGGCAAGTACTTCTCCCATGGGTGAGTAAATGACACTGCCACCCGCCGACATCACCTCCGGCTCATCCCGGATTCCGTCCTGGTAGCGTTCAGGATAATCGTCTTTGCGAACAAACTGATTGGCGGCTAGAACGAAGCAGCGGCCCTCGAGTGCAATGTGCTGCATGGTAGACTGCCAAGAGGGCCGCGCATCGGCGGTGGGAGCGAGGTAAATCTCAACGCCTTTTTGGTAAAGGGCCATGCGAGCGAGTGGCATATAGTTTTCCCAGCAAATGAGTCCCCCGACTTTACCCAGTGGAGTATCGTAAGTATGCAGCGAGCTGCCGTCGCCTTCGGCCCAGAGGTACCTTTCCAGTCCGGTGGGTTTCAGTTTGCGATGCGAGCCTAGTAGCTGCCCATCGGGCGCGAAATACAGCAGAGAACAGTAAAGCGAGCCGCCCACGGCTTCTCGTTCTGTCACACCCAGAGCGACGAAAATATTAGCTTTCTTGATGGCTTCCTGAATGGGCCGAAGTACCTCCGATTGTACATCCACGCTGTTTTGCCAGTAGTCGAGCCAAGCGTCGCGGCTGGCTTCGCTGCGCCTGCCCACTACGGCGTCGAAACTCAGCCCGCGTGGGTAGCCCGGCAGGAACGATTCCGGGAAAAGTAGCAACTCGCAGCCCGCTGCGCGGCCTTTCTCAATCCAGTCCACGACTTTGGTGATGCTTTTTTCTAAATCAAAAAACACGGGCGTCGCCTGTACTACGCCGACTTTGACAATGGGTAGTTTCATTTGACAAAAATACAGTTGCGGTCGGGAAGGGGAGACAAGAAATTGTGTTGGTCGGCGAGTGGACGGTTAGCATCAACTGCCAAAACTACTGAATCGACCAACTGGATTCTGTTTTGGATCAGTTGAAAGCCTCGTATTTTATCGTACTGATTGGTGGGCAAATACAGCGTCTTGCCCTCCGCGCTGGTCGTCAGCACGGACAGACATAGGTTCCGGGAGCCAATGCGGTGGTTGCTCACGCCGCTTACTTCATCCACGAGATCCAGCGCACCATTTTGCACCCGGGCAATTCTAAGAATGCCGCCAATATGCGGCGTCTGCACCCAGGCGATTTCTATTTTTCCGTCCTCGTCCAGGTCGGAGATGGCGGCGATATTGAGCCAGCGGCTGGGCCGGCCAATGAAAGGACTGGCCGTGTAGGGTTGAAGTTTTTCGTCTTTGATTTTATAAATCGCCACGCTCGCCCCCATCGTCAGGCTAGTTTGAATGGTGATGAACTCTAACTCTCCGTCGTTATCAACGTCCGCCAGGCGGGGCCGCAAATCTTCAAAAACGTAGGCCTCATCAAGTTTGTAGTGATATGATTTTCCCTTGCGCGTCACGAACAGTCCACCCGCCTCGATCGGATCGCCCAGGATTCCGTGAGCGTAGCGCTTGGTAGGGTCGGTGTAGCGTGCCGTGACTTGAGCGGCGCTGTCGGTTGCCACCAAATCTTCGGGCATGAAAAGGTACACCTTGCCCGTTGGCATCCCGGCACCTCCTGATGGATTTCCAGGGGTAGGGGTGACCATGTTAGTGTCGACATCGGATTTGCAGCCGATGAGCGCAACTATCAGGGCTAGTACATAAGCGGTAGAGGTATGTCTCATTTTGTGTACAAATGGTATTTGGGAAAATTTTGGGCGTGGAAGGTACTCTGTGCAAAAAAATCAACAATCTAAGCTATCTGATTTTGGGACAAAATTAGCCGAGAATCATAGATGTTTATTTTAAATTACTGATTATCATTTTCTTGTACTTTACATGTGCTGATAATATACCCAAAACCCTAATTTCAAATTGACTTGGACTGATTGTTTATCATTTAACAAATGAAAATATAGCTTTTGTTAAGAAGCTTTACTACTAAACATTTAAACTTCATACAACAATGGAAAATTCACAGAAAGACCAAGACAAGAACAAGCCAAACCAAAGCCAGCAGCAAAGCGGCGGCGGACGTTCTCAATCACAGAGCAGCAAAGGCGGCCAACAATCACAAAGTCAAAGCGGCGACGGAAAGCAGTCGCAGAGTAGTAGCAGCAAAGACGGCCATAAAGAGCAACGCAACGAAAGCAAGGGCTGGAAAGAGCGCGACAAAGAAACTGAGCGCACCCAAACCCAGCATGTAAGCGACAACGAGTAGCACAGCATACGCATATATCTTACTCCATTGAAAGAGGCGACAGGATGAAAATCTTGTCGCTTCTTTTGCTTTCTGAAATCCACCACCTTACAAGATCAAGACATTTATTTGGGAAAAAACAGTCAGGGAAGCATTAGTAAAGGATCGTCAGTTGCTTTGGGTATAAACCAAAACACAATCCCCTTTTCGAATTCAATCGCTCCTCGATGCAAATCAAAGAAAGCTTAACCGCCGCCGACCTTCAACCCAAACTCGATCGCCTGTGGCAACTGTCCGGCGAAAAAATTAATCTTCTCAATAATAACTACGATCCCGCCAAAGGCTCACCCGTCTTTACGGTGAAGGGCCAATACACCACCCGTGGCTGGACTGAATGGACCGAAGGCTTCCGCTACGGAGCGGAGGTGATTCAATACGATGCCACGGGAGACGACGCTTTCCTAAAAATGGCTAAGGAGCATACCGTGAAGCAAATGGCTTCGCACGTCGGTCACTTCGGTGTCCACGATCACGGTTTCAACAACGTCAGTACTTACGGAAATCTGCTGCGTCTGATGAACGAAGGCCGCATCGAGGAGAACGAATGGGAGCGGAATTTCTACGAGATAGCCCTGAAACTTTCGGGAGCCGTGCAGGCCAAACGCTGGACGCCGATCAAAGATGGGGGCTATATTTACTCATTCAATGGCCCTCACTCCCTATTCGTAGATACCATCCGCTCCGTGCGGGCGGTGATGGTTTCTCACCTGCTGGGCCATAGTTTGATGGGAGAAAACGACTTGAAAACCAGTCTGCTGGAACGCGGTGTACAGCATTCGTTATCCACGGCAAGGTACTCGCTCTATTATAACGAAGGCCGCGACATCTACGACGATTGGGGCCGCTCGGCGCACGAATCTATTTTTAACATCAACGACGGCAACTACCGCTGTCCCAACACCCAGCAAGGTTTCTCGGGCTTCACAACCTGGACCCGCGGCCTGGCCTGGGCGATGGTCGGCTTCCCCGAGCAACTCGAAACGCTGGCGTATTTCTCCGACGACGAGCTGGCCCCCTTCGGCGGGCGTGAAGCCGTAGAGCAAATCTACCTCAAAGCAGCCCGCGCTACCAACGACTTTTTCATTGCCAACACCGCCGCCGACGGCATTCCCTACTGGGACACGGGTGCACCGCAGCTTCATAAACTAGGCGACTACACCCAGGAGAAATCTGACCCATACAACGCTCACGAACCCATCGATAGCTCTGCCGCCGCCATCGGCGCGCAAGGACTGCTCCGACTGGGCAAGTACCTAAAAGACAAAGGTCAAACCGAAGATGGCAACCGCTACTGGCAAGCCGGA
>NZ_JBGSXF010000299.1:0-5653 GCF_041751555.1 Persicitalea sp.
ACCCCCGTTCCTTTGAAGTCGCCGAATCCCGTTTTTTCGTCCATCACGCCATCGCCGTTCGTGTCCCGGAGTCGGTAGGTACCTTTTCCGTCCTTTGGTTTTGACAGCCGCAAGAATACATCACCGCCTTTGGATACCGCCATGTGCCGGGCACCGTCCAGTTCCTCGGCAAATACGGTGGCCGTAAATCCTGTCGGGACTGTGATCCCCGCTGCTATTTTGGGAGAATCTGTTGGGGCAGAGAACGGTGAAAAAGAGACTGTGAATGCTCCGAGGGTACTGAGGCCCGCAATGGCTGCCGCCCCGAAGACAACGCGTTTGATGATTTGCATCTAGAGTACGAAATATGAGAATTGAAGACTTCTTTTAAAGGAAGGAAAATGGGCTTTTATACTTATAGAGAAGACCGCCCGGAGGACTACCGGATAGTCGTCACCGGGTGGCCGGTCCGCCGGTGCGGCTCCTCTCGGCTAAGAGCCAAGCGACTGCGGAGGATACAACAAAAATTAAAGTGCGGCTCTCGGAGAGTAATATTGGAAACTGCTTCCAAATCGGGTCTGTACAATGAAGGCGAGGGGCTACACCGTGGTCTGTGAGAAAACTATTTTATCCAGAACTTCGGGATGGGGCCGTCCCAGACGGCCTTTTATTATGAGTTCGGAGTGTTCGAATAACACCCCGAACAACGATCGCTTAGAACAGCTGACCAAGTTCTGAACCACTTTTAGCTAACGTTTTTTTGATCTGGCTAGCTTAGTTAACCCCTATGGATTCTATCAATAGCTCGAAGGTTTCCTCCTTTTTGTTACCGATCAACAATTGCATTTCAACGACATTTTCACCTGAATAATTAGGTACTTCCACTGGTTCACCGCGGTACGTAGCCTCCATCGCATCAAACGGAATAGAGATAGTTTCCCATTGATCGCCACCTTTAGTAGGAAAAGTAAAACCGTAAGAATGACGCCCTTTTGGTGTTCTAACCCGGAAGTTATACGCTTTGCCATCCCCTTTCAACCGCAATAGAAAGGCCTCCGATTTTTCAGCGATTACGTAAGGGTCCTTTTCTACGGTTTGGTGGATCGAACAAAACCCACCATTATTCTCTAATGAAACGCGACCGGAGAAATGCGCATAATTATTATCTGTCATCTTGAGCTGGCTATCGGAGCGGCCACCCATAACGACATCATCCTGTACGCGCCATTTGCCTTTGCCTTGTTTAGAGAAGCTGTAAAGTATCACCCCGGACGAGTCTGATTTCGCATCATTATTATCAACACTTTTATTTTGAGTGGACATACAAGAAGTTATTAAGATTGAGAAAATTAGTACCATTCGCATACGGTAATAAATTCATTTGATCCTTAATTGTTCAAATTCTCTGAGGATTTTCAATACAAAAGGATACAATCCCAACAGGTTCAAAGTAGCCCTTCGTTTAATCAGACGAAATTTATGCGGTGACTTTCAGGGAGTCTCAGACCGCTCCGGTAGTTCCAGCCTCCTTTGATCAAACTCTACCCGAACAGACGTCAAAAAAATACTCCAGGGTGAGGGCGGCGACGGGTTGCCTTCGAATGTATATCATGAGCCTGGGTAACGGCAAGTAGTAAGGAGGCGCATTACTACCCGGTGATCAGCGTTTCTTCGGAGCGTTGAAATAGTACCTATTCATTTCGTCCGAGTTGCTTTCTATTACATCCAGTCGGTTGTCGTTGTTCAGATCCGCCAGGATAATATCGTAGGTATCAAATGCTTCATTACCGAGGTCGATTTTCTCCCAGACTTTTCCGGCATCCATATTCAAAAATACCTGGTTAGGTTCTTCCGAGTTGGCAATCGCCACGTCGATGGTTCCGTTTCCATCCAAATCACCCACATCGAGGGCATAGGAGTTGCCCGCCGAAGCATCGAAGGTACTTTGGCGGGAATAGTCCGATTTGCCATCGCCAAAATACACGACATTCGGCTGCCCGATGTTGGCCGTGACGATGTCCGGGAATCCATCGTTATCCATGTCGACTACCGCCACCGAGCGCGTTTCGTCCTTGCCCGTCCCGAACGGAATTCGCTTGGTGAAGACTAAGTGACCGTCGTTCAGGTAGATGTAGTTTTGCTGTTCGTCCCGGTTGGCAAGTACCAGGTCCGGGTACTTGTCGCCGTTCATGTCGGCGACATCGACGTCGATTGTGGAATCGTCGCTGGAACCAAATAGTACTACCTCAGAGAAATGGCCCCGCCCGTCATTGAGGCATATTTCGTTTTCCTTTCCCCGATTGGTAATCAGGATGTCGATGTCGCCATCCGCGTCGATGTCGGCCGTTTTTAGGTTTCGGGTAGGCGCGTAGGGGTGGCCGAAAGTACCCGTCCGGGTGAAAGTACCCGAGCCGTCGTTGAGGTACAAGGCATTGGGTGCCATGTCGTTCCCTACAGCTATGTCCAGGTCACCGTCTCCGTCGAAGTCGGCCAGTTCGGTAGCGTAGCTTGTTTCACTCAGCACGTCTAGTGGCCTCGAAACTGTGAATACACCGCGTCCGTCGTTGTAAAAAACCTGATTCTGCTGGGGCCAATGCCGACCGTTCGCCACCACCGCATCCTGGTCGCCGTCGCCATCAATGTCCCCGATGCTGATCGAGGCCGACTTTTCCTTTTGTACGCCAAGCACCATCCGGGAATTGGATATAAACCTGATTTCCTGAGCGGAGGTAGTTGAGGCCAGGAGCAGAAAGGAGAGGAGAAATGGGTAGTTCATGGCAAGAAATTAATAGGCGGCTATGCTTCAGGTAGCTGATGCAGACTCTTCCAAAATTTTTGCATCAAGACTATCCGATCAACTTACGCATTTCTGCCTCCGAGATTTGCAGGGTGTATAGCTTCTCATCGGGCTGCATGATCTTCGTTTTTGATAAATCACCCACGTACACGCCGACAAAACCAATGCTTTGGAAAATCGACTCGATGACTGATTTTCCTTTTTGACCGGAAGCCGCAAACGGAATTGCTAGGGGGGCCTTCTCATCAAATGCTCTCGTTTCAAGCGTTTTGGCGTAAATGGTATTGAACGCTTTTACGATCTCCGCACCAGAAAAATAACTGGCCGTCCACTCGCTTTCGAGTAGCCCTTTTTCCTGCATTTCCTGGCCGGGTTGCGCCCCATCCCGACCAGGATAGTAGTTGTTGGCGTCGATGATGATCTTGCTCGCCGGGTCTTTCATCTTTTTGGCTACTTCGGGTGTCTTGCCAAACGGATAAGCCAGCAAAAGTACCTCGCCAAATTCCGCCGCTTCTTCGACTGTACCGACCTGTGCGTTATTTCCGGCCGCGTCGGCCAGTGATCGCAGTTGCTCAGGGTTCCGCGAACTGAACATGACCGAATGCCCGGCTTTGGCGAAGTGCTTACCAAGTGCGCCACCGATGTTACCGGAGCCGATGATTCCTATTTTGTTGGGCATGAGGGGGGGGGGATTTATGTTGTTGTAGATGAGAAATATTGAAATGGGGCCGTCACAGACGGCTGTTAATGTTTAGTTCGGAGTGTCCGAAGAATACTCCGAACAACGGGTGTGATACTGGATAGTCGTCACTCGGCGGGAGCCGAGCGACTGCGGTGTGGCGGTAGGGACGCTGTCTTTGGTTGAAATGATGGTAACGAGACTGAAACGCTGCATGAAACCCACGGTCTCATCCCGGTTGTTCATGGCATTTGTGGCAGGAATATACATTATTTTGTCGGAAAAGGGGCTGGTTTAAGTAAATGCTTTTGCTCGTGATCGCGGCTGCGCGCCCCGGGCTACGCGCCCCGGACTGCACGAGGTGAAGCAACGTCTATTGGAAATTGGGGTTAGCAGAGAAATAAGGATATGTAGTCATAATGATACAATTTCACTTTCCCTTTCCACGATTTGTATATTATTTTCCACTGTTCCGTGTCCACAGGGAACCCTAAAATCGACTAAAAAAGGCTACGAATGGTACTTTTTACTGCCTCTTTATTCAGTAGGGAGTCAACAATTCAAATTAAATCATTGAATATTATTTTAATCATTGAATATTATTTTATCGTAAATAACTGCATTAAACGTCGGTAAGCTGCATGGGAATATAGTCGGTATGCTCCCGTTTGGGGTGGCATGCAATTTATGCGAATAGTACTTTAATCCATTTAAGATGAAACTCTAATTGTAAACCACTAAAATTTAGTATCATGAAAAAAATCCTGATTCTTTCGCTCCTCGCTTTTTCATTTAGTAATCTGCAAGCCCAGGCACCGTCATTTGGTCTAAAGGTCGGATCTAACTTTTCTAATCTTGAGGTAAAAGACGGTAATAGTTTGGATTACATCAACGGTATCCATTTGGGAGGCCTGGCGCACTTGCACTTATCAAAGCAATGGGCGCTTCAACCGGAGGTAATCTTTTCCGGCCAGGGGGGCTCGCTTACGTCGGGCTCATTGACCAACAAATTTGTCCTGAATTATATCAATGTCCCCGTTCTGTTCCAGTACATGTTTGATAACGGGTTTCGTTTACAGGCAGGTCCGCAGTTAGGTTTCCTGCTAAGCGCAAAGAATAAAGCAAACAATCTGGAGGCTGATTTGAAAAATGATTATAAGTCCACGGATGTGTCTTTTCCAATAGGCTTGGGCTACCTGTTCGATTCTGGCTTGGGGATCGATGGCAGATGGGTTCCAGGTATCAGCCAAATAAACAAAACAGGGAATGCAACCACCAATAATGTCTTCCAGTTAGGATTGTTTTACCAGTTTCACAACCATAAATAAAGCAGACAAAAAAGCTTAAAACAAAGAAGGCTCGTGAGTGACTCACGGGCCTTCTTTGTTTATAATCACTTTAATTCTCCTTCTCCGTAGTCCTAATCCGTGGTCTGTAAGGAAACTATTCTATCCAGAACTTTGGTGTAGGGCCTTTACAGTCGGCCGTTTATTTTGAGTTCGAAGTGTCCGAAGAGTACTCCGAACCACGGGGTTAAAACATTGAAGGTGCTTTTATAGCTGTAAAGCGGACCATAGACCGACATGCGAGGTAATCTTTACTTTTTCGACCGAATAGAACACAACAAACCGAAAACCATGTTGACAAAAATCAAAGAATGGGCTGGCGAATTGAAGCGAAAGCTGATTGTAATACACCTGGCCTATCAGGATGACCGGACGCCCTGGTACGCCAAAGCCCTAATCATGCTTATTTTGGCCTATGCCCTCAGTCCCATGGATCTGATCCCCGATTTCATTCCCGTACTTGGTCTATTAGATGACTTGATCCTGCTGCCAATCGCCATCTATTTCGCCGTAAGGCTCATTCCGAATCAAGTTCTGAGCGACGCTACCGAAAAAGCGCTTACCTACGAATGGTCAAAGGACCGGAATTTGTTCGGCCTGGTTATTATTTCGCTGATTTGGCTTCTTGCGGCCTGGCTAGTCTATACTTACTTCTCCTCATGATAAAAAATTATCTAGCCAGTCTTAAAAGCGCGCTCCTGTTCAAGGTTGATATTGACCCCATGACTTTATCGCCAATTCTTTTACGTTGTTCAAGTCATCAATTGTTGCTTGCTTATATTCCATATTCTCGTGGAATTACTCTTGTCAGTGATGGGCACTACAAACGCGAAGTGATGCAACCCCAATTTC